>JAZGGS010000152.1:0-2709 GCA_036480595.1 Ignavibacteriaceae bacterium | reverse complement strand
AATAATGAACATCGAATTAACACTGTTTATGATTATAAATCATCATTCGAAATTCCTTGTTCGACATTCATAATTCAATAACCGTTCAAAAACTTATCAATTCCGTGTGCTGCATGCTTGCCATCATAAGCAGCGTTTACAACTTCTTTACCGCCGTTTATGCAATCACCACCGGCAAATACTTTTGGATTACCTGTTTGGAAGGTCTTTTCATCAACTACAATGCATCCATTTTCTATTTTAAGATCAGGAAGAGAATAGAGAAATTCAGCTCTTGCTTTTTGTCCCAATGCAGTGATTACCATATCAACAGGAATTTCAAATTCAGAATCTGGAATGGGTTTGGGTTTACGTCTTCCATCAATACCCGCTTCACCCAATTCCATTTCTATACATTTTATTTTCTCAACATAATCTTTTCCAATTACTTCAACAGGAGAAGTTAAAAAGTGAAAAACAATTCCATCATTTTTTGCCAGGCGGTATTCAAAATCATTTGCAGGCATTTCATTTTCTGATCTTCTGTAAATTATCATCACTTCTGCTGCACCAAGCCGCTTTGCAGCAGTGGCAGCATCAATAGAAGTGTTACCGGCACCAATAACTGCAACTCGTTTTCCCACATCAACAGAACTCCAGTTTTCTTTTTTAACATTCTCAATAAATTGCAGGGCTCCGCTAACACCTTTAAGGTTTTCACCCGGAATGATCAGTGAAGGACTTTCACCTAATCCAATTCCGATAAATATAGCATCGTGTTTTTTAATTAAATCATCTACTGTTATCTCTTTTCCTATAGTTACTTCTGTTTGAATATTAATTCCGAAACTTTTAACCAGTTCAACTTCTTTTAAGCTGTCTTCTCTACTGGTTTTATAAGGAGCAATGCCCCACGTACTTAATCCGCCGGGGATTTTGTTTGATTCGTAGATTTGAACATCATAACCAAGTAGAGATAATTCAGCTCCGCAAGCTAATCCTGCCGGACCGGAACCAATTATGCCGACCGATTTTCCATTTTTATTTTTGGATGAGAATAACCTGGGTGAACCGGTTTCGAAATAATTTTCTACTGAAAATCTTTGCAATCTTCCTATTTCAATAGGTTTTTCACTATTTTCATTCAGGACGCAGGCACCTTCACAAAGATCTTCTACCGGGCATGCTTTTGCACAAGTTAATGCTATCCAATTCGATTCAAATATTGTTTTCGCAGATCCTAAAAGATTTTCTGTGGAAATCTTTTTAATAAATGCTGGAATATCGATATGTGTCGGGCATGCCTTTGTGCAGGGCGAGTCATAACAGAATAAACACCTGTTAGCTTCAACCACAGCAGCATTTTTCGTAAATGCTGAGGTTAGCTCTTTAAAGTTCTTCTTGTATTCTTCTTCAGTAAGTCTTGAAGCAATATTCATAGATGATCAGTTCTTTTTTTTTAATTTTAAAAATATTTTCCTACTAACATCTTCCTAATGCCGCATCCATAGCTTTAATAAAATCATCAACTTCAATTCTTGATACTGTAAGCGGAGGAGAAATACGCACTACATTCCCGTACAAACCACCTTTGCCAATTAGTACTTTTTCCTTTTTCATCTCTTCAAATAATTTTCCAACCAGTTCTCCATCAGGTACTTTATTTTCTTTTACAAATTCACACGCCTGCATTAAACCCATTCCTCTAACATCACCTATTGAGGAATATTTTTTCTGTAAATCTTCTAAGCCATTTCTAAGGTATTGCCCAACCTCCTCTGAATTCTGTGCAAGGTTTTCTTCTTCCATAAACTCTATTGTAGCAAGTGCAGCAGCCATCGAAACCGGGTTGCCGCCGAACGTAGAGATTGTTAAGCCGGTAAAGCTGTCAGCAATTTCTGTTTTAGCAATTGTAACTCCAACAGGAACTCCGTTTGCAATTCCTTTTGCAGCAGTAAGAATATCGGGCTCAACACCCCAGTGCTCAATTCCAAACATCCTATTACCAGTACGGCCGAAACCGGTTTGTACTTCATCACTAATAAAAACACCACCATATTTTTTAATTATCGGAACCGCAACCTCAAAATATTCTTTTGGGGGAGTTATAAAACCACCAACTCCTTGAATTGGCTCGGCTAAAAAGCCTGCAATATTTCCGGAAGTTGTAGTCATTATCAGTTCTTCAATATCGCGGGCGCACTTTATATCGCATCCGGGATACTCAAGCGAAAACGGACACCTGTAACAGTATGGACTTACGGCGTGTTTAATTCCAGGAATATGGGTGCCGCCATGCCGCCAGGGTGCGTGACCTGTAAGACTCATTGAAAGTAATGATCGCCCACTGTAGCTATGACGCAAAGCTATAATTTCCTGGTTGCCGGTAAAGTGCTTTGCTAAAAATATTGCAGTTTCATCTGCTTCTGTTCCGCTGTTTGTAAAGTATGTTTTCTTTAATTCACCGGGTGTAATTTCAGCAAGTTTTTCTGCTAACTTTACAATATTCTCAGTAGGGTAAAGCGTGGATGTATGCTGTAGTTTATTAACCTGTTCGGAAATTTTTTCAGTTACTTTTGGATTGCAGTGTCCAACGGTAACAGTTAATATTCCGCCGAAGAAATCAAGATACTTTTCTCCTTCGGGGGTGTAAACATACATCCCGTCACCCCTATCAATAGGAAGTGGTTCCTTGTAGTAATTTGCTACGCTGGGAAATAAATATTCCTT
>JAZGGS010000151.1:0-3182 GCA_036480595.1 Ignavibacteriaceae bacterium | reverse complement strand
ATAATAAATCTCTCTTGGGATTTATTGATTGAAACTGATTTAACCTTTCAGAATACTAAAGGGATAAACATCTTTGTATTCTTCATGTAGCTTTTATAAGTATCACCGAAAAAGCTTATGTTTTCTGCTTCTTCTATCTTAGCAGTAACTGTAAGAAAAAAAGTTGTGATGGCGGCTAGAGAAAAACCTAACCACGAAGGCTGCTTGAAAAAAACTCCCCAAATTCCATAAAGTCCTGAACTATAAATTGGATGCCGGATGTAGCGATAAGCTCCCACGGTCACTAATTCGGTTGTCTTTTCAATACCAATCAGTGAAGGGGCCTTCCGCGTGCTGTCTGGTTTACCAACTTTATGCAGTAATTGAAATCCGTGAATAACCAAAAACAAAGAGGCAAATAAAAAGAGCCAGGAAATTATCTGATGAGGACTAAACGGTTCATAAAACCAGTAATCAATGTTTAATAGAATTAAGATCACAATTACCTCAAAGGCGAAGAAACGGTAGAAGCCGTGGGAGCGTAAATCACGAAATGATGACCACGACACCCAAATAATTCCTATAGACACAATTAAGAAAACAATTATTTTGAGTTGAAATGACATTTTATTCTTCAAACTGCAGCAGTAACTTTTTTGTTTTGTTATCACCACCAGTTTCAGTTTGCATGTTTGGCGGCAAATGTCCAACATCATTAAAAGCAATTAGCTTTATCTTTCCATTCGGCATTATCTTTACAATAGTTAAACCGCAATTACTAATTGTCATCTGAAGCCATGCCATTGTATTTACTTTAAGAACCTTTGTAACAAAATAGCGAATGACATTTCCGTGGCACACAATTACATCATTTCTATCTTCATCATCGGGTGAAGGGATAAAGAATTTATTAAACGCAGCTTCTAAGCTGTCCGTGCAATTTTTAAGTTCTTCAGGATTTTCCCTTTCCATAATATCTTTCCGCCATGTTGGTGGAGTGCACTCACGAATGATGCGATACTGCTGTAATTCAAGCTCAGGAAATTCACGATTTATAATCATTGCGGTCTGGCGTGCTCTGGTCATCGTGCTGCTGATTAAGGAAGTTATCTTTACAGGAAGAGATTTTAAACGTGTTGCTACAAGTCTTGCCTGTGCAATACCAAGCGGAATTAGTTCCTTCCCAACGTCGGGGTCCTGTTCATCTTCTTGATTATAATCTCCGTGGCGTATAAGGTAAATAGTACGTATCCCGGTTGCTTCAGTCTCCTTCCCCTGCCCTTGTATGGCGGCAGAAGTAACAATAATTAAAACTGCAGTTAAGGTGATTAAAGATGTGAACGGGAATTTTGAAATAATTGAATTTAGTAATGATTTTTTCATTAAATTTTCCTTTCGTCAGTGTTAGTAGAATGCAAAACCAGAAACTAGTTGCAGGCAAAAATTAAGTTATGAAGAGTTGATAGTAAAGTTTATTAATAAAAAAATCTTTTCTGTGGGGAAAAGTCCTAACTATGTTAATATTGTTTAAGGTTTTTCCCTGGTAAAAATAACCTCCAATATTAATTCATACTTTCCTTCGGATGAAGGATGTTCCATTCTTAAGATAATTTTATTTGGATCAACTTTTGTGAATGTCTGAATTAATAAACTATCATGCCAGTTTAAGAAGAGAGTATCATCATTAATAAAATTGCATGTTGCTGTCGTAAAATTTCCGGAATCTTCAAACCACCAGAATTTATAAAAGTTTGCTTTTTCATCCCATGCAAAAATTGCAGTTGCAGCTCCCTTGCCTGAAGTTAGTGTTGAGGAGTAATTAAAAGTAACATACTTATCATTCAGTACTCTTTTGAATTCTCCTGTCCCGGTTCCTTTATCTTCTTCGCTGAACGCACTTTTAGGAATCCTGTATTCCATATTCCATTTGCCCAGCAAAAATTCAAACTTCTCCATTTTATTTAATTGATCAGACATCAAAATTGAATTTGTATTTTAAAAAGATTGCGTGATACATCCTAAACTTATGATGTGAATGATAAATAGTAAAGTTCAAAGGCAAAAAACTTTATGTTTATACTTACAAAAATTATTAACTAAAAACATTCTTCAAAATAATCTGCTTCTTTATAAAAATTATAATGCAATTTATAAGTTCCAAATTGGGGAACAGAAGCAATTCCCATTACGTCTTAAAGCGTTGTATGGTTTTTATCCTTTTACCTGAATACTTATTTTGAGCAACTAAAAATCAGGATAAAGGAGGATAAGTTATGTCATACAGGGAACAAGGAAAACTGCTGGATGAACTTAAAAAACATGAGCGGAAATTTACACGGCAGGAAAATGATGAATACAAAATGTTTATCAAACGTCAGAAAGATGATGAAGATTTTGATTCTGTTTCGATGAGAAGGCTTAAGGAACTTTATGATAAGTATTACAAACCCGCGGATTTTTCGAAATATGATAAATTCTTCAAAAAGAGTGATGATTCAGATAAGTGATTAGTGCAGAAAAGTGATTGTATGAACATCTTTTTAAGTTGCTAAAGAGTAGTGATGTAAGTAATTTTGTTTTTCTTTTTCAATTCAGAGGCAAGGATGAATTTAAGGTTGATACACAGGGTATTTGCAGCGGCAGTTTTTGTTATTTCACTTATTATCTATATGCTTACTGTTCAGCCATCGGTTTCTTTTTGGGACTGCGGTGAGTTTATAGCCGCAAGTTTTTATATGCAAGTCCCCCACCCTCCGGGCACACCATTTTTTCTTTTACTTGGAAATATTTTTTCCCAAATACCTTTTATAGAAAATGTTGGATTTAAAGTTAACCTTATTTCAGTTTTTTCCAGCGCGTTTTCAGTCTTCTTTTTATACCTGGTTGCAGTAAAACTTATAAATATTTATAAAGGCAGCAAACCTGAAAATCTGGTGGATGCCTTGGCAACTTATATTGCAGCTGCCATTGGCGCCTTTTCATTATGTTTTAGCGATACGTTCTGGTTTAACGGTGTTGAGGCGGAGGTTTACGCTTTCAGCACATTTTTAGTAGCAATAATTACATACCTTATACTTCGCTGGTATGAAAGAGCAGATGAGAAAGATAACGAAAAGTATATTCTTATGATTGCATACTTGGTTGGTTTATCAACCGGGGTTCACCTTATGAGCGTGCTTGCAATTGTACCGGTTGTAATGGTT
>JAZGGS010000150.1:0-6274 GCA_036480595.1 Ignavibacteriaceae bacterium | reverse complement strand
CAGAAACAGCTACGACCTTGGACTTTCAACTACTAACATTACCGAGACTCTTTCTGATGACATCGGTTTTACAGCTGGCTACTCAAAATCGGGATTTGAGCTGCCGCTCTTTGGAGTATCATTAAAGAATGATATCGAGTTCTCTCTTTCATATACCAGCACCCGTAATTCAACCATAAGGTTCGAAATGAATAACTTTACAGAAGAAGGAATTCCTCAGGATGGAACCACAAGAACAACAATTGAACCGCGAATTAAATACACAATCAGTTCCAAAGTTTCGCTCTCAATATTTTACAAGCGTTCTACTGTTGAACCGGTAGGTGCAGCAAGAATTCCTCCAACTACAACCAACGAAGCTGGGCTGGATGTAAATATTGTAATTCAGTAATGGGTTAATATATTTCATTACTTCTTTAAAATAATTTTCAGTTTTAAATCATTTTTTAATTTTTTTATAAGGATTGATAATAAATATGGCAGGTTCAAAATTATTATGGGTTGATGATGAGATAGAATTGTTAAGGTCGCATATAATTTTTCTTTCTGAAAAAGGATATGAAGTTGATACTGCTACTAACGGTGAGGATGCAGTTTCGGCAGTTAAAGAACAACCTTACGATCTTATTTTCCTGGATGAAATGATGGCAGGTATGGGCGGGCTGGAAACGCTTGCACTGATTAAAGAAATAAATCCGAATATTCCTATTGTTATGATTACCAAGAGTGAAGAAGAATCGTTAATGAACGAAGCGATTGGCGGGAAGATAAGCGACTATCTTACAAAACCGGTAAACCCAAGCCAGGTTCTGCTGGTTTGTAAAAAACTTTTGGAAGGGAAGAAAATTTCCGGGCAGTATGCTACTAAAGATTATTTGCAGGACTTCAATCAAATATCACAGGCGTTAAGCACTCAGATGGACTTTGCCGAATGGATTGAAACGTATCTAAAAATGGTTAACTGGGATGTAGAACTTGATCAGCACTCTGAAATTGGATTAAAACAAACGTTAACAGATCAGCGCAAAGAAGCCAATAAAGAATTTAGCAGGTTTGTTGAAAAAAATTATAAAAATTGGATTAATTCGCAGGGAGATGTTGATACACCAACTCTTACTACTGAAATTACCGAAAACTATGTGCTAAAACATCTAAGAGATGAAAATGCAAAAGTTTTTTACTTTGTTATAGACTGCCTCCGGCTGGATCAATGGTTGGTAATGGAAAAGCACCTTGTTGACCTTTATAATATCGAGAAAGATTATTACTACTCAATTCTGCCAACGGCAACTCCTTATTCGCGTAATGCACTTTTCAGTGGTTTATTTCCATCGGAGATAGAAAAATATTATCCCGATCTTTGGCAAGGAAAAGCTGATGATGAAAAAAGTATGAATAGGCATGAACGGGAACTCCTGCAGCTGTTACTTGAACGAAAAAAAATTAACCTGAAGACAGAATTGAAGTATATAAAAATAATTGATCCTGAAGTTGGCAGAAACTTTGAGCAGAGTATATTATCTTATAAGAACAACAAGCTTACAGCCGTTGTGGTTAACTTTCTTGATATGATTGCGCACGGGCGTTCCGATTCAGATATTTTAAAAGAGATAGCTCCCGATGAACCGGCTTACCGATCTCTTACAAACAGCTGGTACACTCATTCATCACTGCTTGGAACATTTAAAGCACTTGCTAAAATGGACAACGTAAAAGTTGTTATTACTACCGATCATGGCAGCATACGATCGCTAAGAGGTGCAAAAGTTTTGGGTGACAGGGAAGCTTCCACTAACTTAAGATTTAAATACGGCAGGAATCTTAAAGTTGATAATAAGCATGCCATCTACGTTAAAAATCCTGATGAGTATAAACTTCCAAAAAGAGGTGTTACAATAAATTATATTATTGCAAAGGAAGATTTTTATTTTGTCTATCCTACAGATTACCACAAGTATCTTACTCATTATAAAGATACGTTTCAGCATGGAGGTATATCTATGGAAGAGATGATATTACCTGTTATTACTATGGAGCCAAAGTAACAGATTGGAACTACCATTTTCTGCAACCGTAAAGAGCGAAGAAGAAACTGCTAAGCTTGCTGTTGAATTTGCTGATGGAATCAATCCCGGTGATGTAATTGTTTTAAACGGGCAGCTTGGGGCAGGGAAAACATTTTTTATTAAACAAACTCTTTTAAAACTTGGTGTAGATTCGGTTAGCAGTCCATCATTTGCTATTATAAATGAGTACAATGGAAAAATTAAATTTTATCATGCAGATTTTTACAGGTTGAAGAATATTGAAGAACTGTATGATATTGGCTGGCAGGATTATCTTAATGAAAATGAAGCGGTGATTTTTATTGAGTGGGGAAATTTACTTCCTGCAGCTTTGCCCAATAAGAGATTAGAGATAGAGATTTTTTTAAACGAAGATTTTTCTAGAGAATTTAATTTTGAATTATGCTGATATGAAACGAGCACGTAAGATTACTTACACTCAAGAAAATAATTATAATGCGAGTTCTCCGCTGCGGCGGACTGGCAAAAAATTAAAATTATGAACAGATGAATAAACCGATTCTTGCCATAGAAACCTCTGAAACGCAATGTGGTGCTTCAATCTACTTTTCTGATGAAAAGTATTTTTCCAGCACAATTAACCTAAAGCATTCTCACTCAGAAAAATTGTTTGAATCTGTGGAGTATTTATTTAATACAGCAAGAATTGAAGCAACTGAATTAGATTCAATCGCAGTTTCTGAAGGTCCCGGATCTTTCACCGGCTTAAGGATCGGTATGTCTGCCGCAAAGGGAATTGCATACGGCGCGTCAATTCCTATAATCCCGGTTCCTACATTTGAAGCGCTCGCTTACCAGCTTTCGCAAATTCTGCCCATAGGCACCCACTTTGCAATTGTAAATAAAGTGAATAAAAATGAGGTATATTTTGCAAAGTTCGCAATTACTTCCAATAGTTATATATTTATTAATAAATTGAATATATTAAAGCTCAAAGATCTTAAAAAGAGTATTAGTGGAATAAAAGTTTTTGGTAATGCATTAAAAATGGTTAATCCTGAAACCGAAACAGACAATCATTTCCCCTTTTCTCCTGATCCGCTTTACGTTGCAAAATGGGCCGAAAGGTTTGGGCAAGAAAGAAAAAGTAATGACTATGATTACCTGGAACCAAATTATCTGAAAAATTTTATTTTTAAAGAGAGGAAAGCATGATTAAGAAGATTTTATTTTTGATTATTACCATTTATGCTGCAGGTTTTGCCCAGCTTATGGGTCCAAAACTACTTGTGCAGCCAACAGAACATGAATTTGGTACAATAATTCAGGGTGATAAAGTAACCTATGTATTTGTACTTACAAACAATGGCGGCGATCTCTTAACAATCCTGAATGTGCAAACATCGTGTGGCTGCACTGCTGCAAAGCCCGAAAAGAATGAGCTTGCTCCAGGCGAATCAACAAACCTGGAAGTTACTTTTAATTCCGCTGGGAGATACGGGGCACAGAAAAAAAATATCACAATAGAAAGCAACGATCCGGAAAACCAGCTAATGAAATTAACCATAACCGGAACTGTTGTTAAGTCTAACAATACTAAAGCAAACGTACCTGTACTTTATTTTTCGGAAACCCAGCACGATTTTGGTAAAGTTAAGGAAGGCAACATTGTTGAATACGCTTTTAAGTTTAGCAATAAAGGGAAAGCAACTCTTAAAATTAAGGATGTTAGAACATCCTGTGGCTGTACTGCTGCGCTTGTAAGCAGCGAAAAACTGCAACCTGGAGCAGAGGGTACAATAGAAGTTGAACTAGATACAAAAAACCGAAGCGGTAAGATGAGTCGTACCATAACAATTCAATCAAATGATCCCCGCGACCCAACAAAAATATTGACTGTTTATGTTGATGTTGAAAAAGAAAATTAATTATGCCCTGGTTTAAAAGATCAAAAGAAAATATTTCGCCCGACACGCAAAAGAAAGAACTACCCGATGGCTTGTGGGAGAAGTGTCTAGGCTGCGGAGAGATAATTCATAACAAGCAGCTTGAGGCAAACCTGTGGACATGTTTGAAATGTGAATATCATTTTAGAATTGGAAGCCAGGAATATATTAACATCTTGCTGGACAAAGGCAGCTTTAAAGAAATGAACCGTAAAATGAAATCTGCCGATCCTCTGAATTTTAAAGACACAAAAAAATATACGGATAGAGTTTCTTCCACAATTAAAAAACTTGGGCTGTACGACGCAATAAAAATTGGAACGGGAAAACTGGAGGGAAAAAATATTGCCTTCGGGTGCATGGATTTTAAATTTATCGGCGGCAGCATGGGTTCGGTTGTTGGTGAAAAAGTTGCACGTATAACAGACAAAGCATATAAAAACAAGATCCCTCTGGTTCTTGTATCTGCAAGCGGTGGTGCAAGAATGATGGAAGGTGCCTATTCGCTTATGCAGCTTGCAAAAACCAGTTCACGCCTGGCAAGGCTTTCTGAAGAAAAAATTCCTTATATCTCTGTGCTTACCGATCCTACTACAGGCGGAACTACTGCAAGTTATGCAATGCTGGGAGATTTTAACATTGCCGAACCCAAAGCTCTTATAGGTTTTGCCGGACCAAGAGTTATTAAGCAAACTATTGGGCGGGATCTGCCTGAAGGTTTTCAGAGATCAGAGTTTTTGCTGGATAAGGGTTTTATTGATATTGTTACTCAACGCCAAAATTTAAAACATACTATCAGCACCCTCTTAGATTTAATCTATTGAGGTAATTATCAAAACAATCACTTCTGCAAGTGAAATTCAGAACTTATCCCGAAGATTAAAATCATCCCGGAAGATTATTGGATTTGTTCCTACCATGGGCTTCTTACACGAAGGACACCTTTCACTAATAAAAGAATCTAAAAAGAAGTGTGATGTAACATTCGTTTCTATTTTTGTTAATCCCACCCAGTTTGCACCTTCAGAAGATCTATCGGAGTATCCGCGCAATTTGCAAAGAGATAAAAACTTACTTGAAGAAAAGAATGTTGATTATCTTTTCTTACCAGACGAAACAGAAATTTATGTACGGAATTTTCAGACCTACGTTAATGTAGAACACATTACTCGCCGGCTTGAAGGTGAAAAGCGTCCTGCTCACTTTAGAGGGGTTACTACTGTAGTAACTATTCTCCTTAATTGTGTTATGCCCGATTATGCATTCTTCGGGCAGAAGGATGCACAGCAGGCAGCGGTGATAATTCAAATGGTAAAAGATCTTAAGCAGCCAACAGAAATTGTAGTATCTCCTATAGTCAGAGAAAAAGACGGGCTGGCAATGAGTTCAAGGAATTATTATTTAAGTAAAAGTGAGCGGCAAGATGCACTTGTTTTGAATAAAGCACTTAGACTTGGTGAAGAAAAAATTAAGAGCGTTGAGTTAAGAGCAAATTTTATTCTATCCGAAATGGTAGAACTTGTAAACACTGTAGCATCTGCACGGTTGGATTATATAAACATTGTTGATGCGGAAAATTTTGAAAAGCAGGATAGTCTGGTTGCTGGGCATGAATATTATTTGCTTATTGCATGCTATATAGGTAAGACAAGGTTGATCGATAATGTAAAAATAAAAGTCTGAATTTATCTATTCAGATTATAAATACTGTTCACTCCTTTTAATACAAGTGCTTCATCATAAACAAAATCCTTAGGAAGAAATGGCTGAACCTGTTTTGCATTCCCTCCGGTAATAAAACATTTAATAACTTTAGCGCCATACTTTTCTTTTAAATGATTTATTGTTTTCTCAATCATTCCCACGGTAGTTGTAATAATTCCGCTTGCGATTGATGAGTTTGTATCTTTGCCTATTAATGATTTATAATCAGAAAAATTTAATCCGGGAAGCTGCGCAGTATTACTATTAAGTGAATCGAACATGGTTTTTATACCAGGGGCAATTAATCCGCCTGTAAAATTGCGGGGTGGTGCAGTAATATTAATTGTTGTTGCAGTTCCAAAATCAATAGTTAAAAGAAATGTTTCTTTTTTTAAACCCTTACTGTTGTTGAATATATCGAATGCTGCTTCTGCCGAACAAATGCGGTCAATGCCTAATGTTTGGGGTGTTTTATAATCTAATTTTAAATTGAATAATGAATCTTTAGAAATTATGTAGGATGTTATTCTTAATTCTTCTTCAAGAAAATGTTTAACTCTTGCTGTTAAAGCGGGTACAACAGAACTTATTGCAGCG
>JAZGGS010000149.1:0-3616 GCA_036480595.1 Ignavibacteriaceae bacterium | reverse complement strand
TAATCATTAAACTGGGCAAACGTAAAATTTGCAAAGAGCAGAAAACCCAGTAAAAATAATATCGTGAATGTATATTTGTTTTTCATTGCTACCACCGTGTTATGATTAATTTTTAATATTAAATAATTTGATTACGTATTAATATTTTATTGTTTTGACCTGGTAAAATTACCAGAAATGTAAATTTTGATTGATAAATCAAATAATGTGCCATGGGAAATGTTGCTGGTGCAGTTAATTTTAGTGTATTAACAAACATATTCAGCAAATAAGCTGTAAAAGTTGATAATAATTTTTACACATTATTAATATTTTTACCAATTTTAAATTATGCTATTTCAAGCTTGAAATAGAGAGTTTCTCTTATTCCGTTAATTCCTTTATCAACATATTGCATTTCTCTATCTGCAAGAACTACGTTGAATCTTTCCTGTGCAAATTTTTGTGCAAGAGCTGAATCCATTGTACCGGCACCTACAACACCAATAGTTTTTATTTTTTTCATCTCATTATTCTTTTATTTGTTAATATTTTAAATGATGTAATGCCTACATGAAAAAATGTAAAGTTTATAATATTAAAAATTAAGATGTACTTTGCCACTATTGAATATTTTACTATTATAAAAATTAAAAATAATTATCTAATGTATGAACTCTGGTAAACTTAGTTTTAATGGAATATTAAAAGCATTGGGTCCAGGCATTTTGTATGCCGGGGCAGCTATCGGGGCATCACACCTTGTTCAATCAACCAGAGCAGGAGCCGGTTACGGTTTTGAAATCATCTGGGCTGTTATCTTAATAAATCTTTTTAAATATCCTTTTTTCGAATTTGGTTACAGGTACACCGCAGCTACAGGTAAAAGCATGCTTGAAGGTTACAGGCAGCTTGGTAAATGGGCTATAAGAACTTACTTTATCCTGGTCTTCTTTACTGCAATGATTAATTTCACTGCTGTATTAATTGTCAGTTCCGGTCTTGCAGCATTCTTTTTTAATATTCATCTAAGCATGTTTTTAATGAGTATAATCTTGTTAGGAATTATATTATTGATGCTGTTAGTTGGTCATTATGCGCTGCTTGACGGTTTAATGAAAATGATCATTATTATTCTTAGCATCACGACAATAATTGCGTTTGCAATTTCAGTTAACCGGGGTATGGAAATAAGCGCAAATTTTGTTCAACCCGATTTATGGAATGCAACCGGGATAGCATTCTTAATTGCTTTGATGGGATGGATGCCTACTCCAATTGAAGCCTCAGTATGGCCTTCTCTCTGGGCTCTTGAGAGAGAAAAGCAAACTAAGTACAAACCGAATTACAAAGAATTTTTATTTGATTTTCATGTGGGGTATATCGGTTCAGCAATAATGGCTCTTTTCTTTCTTGGATTAGGTGCACTGGTTTTGTACGGATCCGGGATTGAGTTTGCAACATCCAGTGTAAAATTTTCAGAGCAACTGGTTTCAGTTTATTCCCAAACTTTTGGAAACTGGAGTATCCCTATTATTTCGGCAATAGCACTTTTAACGATGTTTTCAACTACACTTACTGTTATCGATGCTTATCCAAGAACCCTTGGAGGTTCGATGGTGCAGATATCAGAATCAGTAAAAAAACATTCATCAAAATTATATTGGATATGGGTTCTCTTTCTTTCGGTGGTTTCAGTGCTTATTATCGGAGTGTTTACAAGCAGCATGAAAACATTACTTGATTTTGCCACAATAATTTCTTTTTTAGCTGCACCATTTTTTGCTTATATAAATTTTAAAGTAGTAAAAAGTGATTTCCTTCCGAAGGAGTATCATCCTAAAAAATGGTTGACCATTCTAAGTTGGGCAGGATTAATATTTCTTATGGGCTTCAGTGTGTTGTTTATAGTTTCTAAAATTATTTTGTGACTATGTTAGCAGTTTTTCCAAACCGGTTTTCTTTTTTCTAAAAAAGAATTAATTCCTTCATTAGCATCTTCTGTTTCCATCAGTTCATTAATGTACAATGCTTCCACATCAGGCAGCATTTTTCTTAATATATGATTGAATTTTACTCTCGATGCCTTAACTGCATACCGTAAAGATGAAGCACTTTTAGGATGGATATTTTCTGAAATCCATTTATCTAATTCTGTTTCCATCACTTTCCTGCTTTCAAACACTTCATTAATTAATCCTATTCCTTTTCCTTCTTCTGCAGTTATACTTTTGCCGGTTAATAATATTTCTTCTGCTTTCGCATTCCCAATCTTTAAAGGAAGAATAACTGACGCGGGAGGCGGGAACACACCAAGTATTATTTCCGGCTGCCCTAATTTTGCTGATTGATCAGCAAACAGGAAGTTGCATACAAGAGCAAGTTCAAGTCCGCCGCCCAAACATTGCCCGGAAATTTTAGCCAAAGTTGGAATGGCCAAATCAGCTATCGTATAAAATATTTGATGGAAACTTTTTAACATTGCAGGGGCATTCTCTTTCGTATGTTCTTCAACACTTGCGCCAAAAGAAAAGTGTTTGCCTGCTCCTTCAAATGTTATAAGTTTTAAATCATTTTTTTCTTTAAATGAGCTTAAGAGATCTTTTAATTCTCCCATCATAATACTATCGAGCACGTTTCCTTTCCCGTCATCAAGAATAATACGGGCAACAGAGTTATTGTGTGTGTATTCTAATTTTAGTTTTTGCATAAAATAAATTCCTTCAATTAAATGGGTTAAAACCCAATTGTGGTATCAAGTTTATCTATCCACGACCTAAAGGTCGTGGCAATTCATTTTCTAAATATTTATTTGTAGCCACGGGATTTATCCATAACAATTCATTTTCTAAATTTTTATGAGTAACTGTGAAATTTATCCTACGGCAATTTAATTTATAAAAATTTATGACTAGCCACGGGATTTATCAATAGCAATTCATTTTCTAATAATTTATAAGTAGCCACGGGATTTATCCATAGCAATTCATTTTTTAATCATTTATGAGTAGCCACGGGATTTATCCCGTGGACAAGAAATTAAAAAACATAACTGGGTTTTAACCCATCTAAATAACTATTTTTCAAATCCATGCTTTTTCAGAAACATGTTATACTCTTCAGTAAACCCAACCTTCCGATGATGTTCTTCTTGATTTTTAATATAATCTCTCACTTTATCAATCATCGATTCACTGACTGATAACGCTATATATTCTTCCTGCCATCCAAATTTTGTGTTCGTAAGATTATTTTGATTTATCCAATGTGAGGATTCTCCCTTGATTGCATGAGCAACCTGTGCAATAGACTGATCAGATTTAAGTGAAACTAACGCATGGATGTGTTCTTTATATCCATTTATAAAATCTATATGAATTCCTTTATTGATGGAATTTGCATTAATATGAGAGATAACTTTTTCAAACAACTGATCTGTTAGAAACGGATATCTATTCTTTGTTGCCCAGATTAAATGTATCCAGATTTTTGTAAACGGCATTGAAAACTTAAATATTATTTCGTGGATTAAAACCCAAAAGTTTTATATATCCACGAGATAATCCGCCACGGCGGATCGTGGCAATTCATTTTCTAAATATTTATTTGTAGCCACGGGATTTATCCATAGCAATTC
>JAZGGS010000148.1:0-5085 GCA_036480595.1 Ignavibacteriaceae bacterium | reverse complement strand
GACTTGTTTATTATGAGGCACATCCAACTTTAGCAAGTACTGTTAAAAGAGAAAAACAATTTAAAAACTGGCATAGACAGTGGAAAATTAATTTAATTGATTCAGAATATGAGGAATGGAAAGATTTGTATCTTGAAATATCTGATCCAGCTAAAATTATTTATTCATAAAATCGAAAGATGCTGAAATAAATTCAACATAAAGAATAATGAAAATTAAATTAATTGATATTGCACATGGCAGGAGCGGCGATAAAGGTGATGCAGCAAACATAGGTATAATTGCTTACGATGATAAAGGTTTTGAAATTATAAAAAAACATTTAACTGCAGAAAGAGTAAAAAAGCATTTTGAAGGAATCTGTCACGGCAAAGTTGAGAGATTTGATTTGCCAAATTTAAGAGCTTTGAATTTTCTTTTGCATAACACACTTGGCGGTGGCGGAACTGTTTCATTAAAGCACGATGCACAGGGTAAAACGTTGGCTGCAGCGTTACTACGAATGGAGTTGGAAGTATGAATGCATGACTGCATGGTCTAAATTCATGCAAGCATGCACCCATGCTTTTTTAAACTTTGTTATATTTCGAAGGTGAAAGAAATTTCTTGAATAGTTAGAAAGAATTAGACCTGGAACTTATTTTATGTACGAAGAAGAACTAAAAGGATTAAAAACATACCAGGATAGAATTGAAAAACTTCGGGGGTATCTTTGATGTTGATGGAAAACTCTCTCAAATAAAAGAACTAACAATACAAACCGAAGCACCATCCTTTTGGAATGATCAGAAAGCTGCACAAAAAGTTTTACAGCAAATAAAATCGCTTGAACATTGGGTGGAACTCTGGCAAAATGTTGATAAACAAGGAAAAGATACTTCTGATATTATTGAACTTGCAATATTGGAAGAGGATGAATCTTTTACGGAAGAAATTAGAAATGAACTGGATGCGATGGAAAATG
Organism: Ignavibacteriaceae bacterium; assembly: GCA_036480595.1. Classification (GTDB taxonomy): domain Bacteria; phylum Bacteroidota; class Ignavibacteria; order Ignavibacteriales; family Ignavibacteriaceae; genus JAZGGS01. The sequence goes on along the minus strand of JAZGGS010000148.1, from coordinate 4,121 downwards.
CGGTTACAGATGCAGAGTTTAAAAACATGCTTAGCGGTAAAGATGATGAACGAAACTGCCTTCTAACAATTCATTCTGGCGCAGGGGGAACAGAAGCACAGGATTGGGCTGATATGCTTTTTAGAATGTATTTAAGATGGGGTGAGCAGAATAACTATAAAATGACTTTGCTGGATGTACTCGATGGAGATGGCGCAGGAATAAAAAGTGCAACCATTGAAGTAACAGGTGATTTTGCTTATGGTTATTTAAAAGCAGAAAACGGTGTGCATCGTTTAGTTCGCATTTCTCCTTTCGATTCAAATAAAAGAAGACATACATCTTTTGCTTCTGTGTTCGTTATTCCCGAAGTTGATGATACTATTGAGATTGAAGTTAATCCTGCCGATCTTCGCGTAGATACTTACAGATCAGGAGGAAAAGGAGGACAAAATGTTAACAAAGTTGAAACTGCTGTAAGATTAACTCATATTCCGACTGGAACAGTGGCTGCCTGCCAAAGCCAGCGTTCTCAATTGCAAAATAAAACAACAGCAATGAAAATGTTAAAGTCTAAACTCTATAAGATTGAGTTGGAAAAACAAGCAGCCGAAATTGATGAAGTTGAGAAGACTAAAATGAAAATAGAGTGGGGGAGTCAAATACGTTCTTATGTTTTTCATCCTTACAATATGGTTAAAGATCATAGGACAAATGAAGAAACCTCAAACGTGCAAGCTGTAATGGATGGCGATATTAATAATTTTATAAAAGCATATTTGTCAATGTTTAACCAGAATTAATTTCAATATATTTGTCATTCTTCTCCAGACTCGAAGAGAAAATAATCTTAAAAGCTGATTTGGATTCTTCACATGGTTCAGGCGACATTCAAAGGATAATAGTGTTATTTCTTTACATCTTGTGCAATGAAAGCTCTCTTCTCAACTAAATCATTATAAAATTTATCACTTAATAATTTATATATTATATAATTATTTCTTTATTACTCACTAGAACAATAGAGATATTTATCTGGTTTTCTTTTAAATTCATTTTTGTAATTAAAAATCCAATTTTCGAAAACTTGGTTTTATCTCTATGTAAAAAATATTAGCTTCTTTTTTTGATGTTGCTTATTATTAATCTAATCAAATTTAAAGGTGTATATATGCTTCTCTACATTGATCCGAACATCGGCAGTTTAATATTTCAACTGCTTATAGCTCTCATTACGGGAATTGTATTTTTCTTTTCAAAAGTACGAATCTTTCTTTCTAAGTTATTCAAAGGATATTACTTTAGAAAGAAAAAAGATGAAGGTTGAAGCAAGTTCTTTTCGAGATAATAGTGGATTTGTCTTTTATGATCAGGGGGAAATCTTCAGAGCGATAACATACTTATACAAAGATAATTATGATCACCTAATTAAAAGCGGACTTTATAATTATTTGGTTGAAGAAAAACTGCTTATCCCTCATTCTGAAGAAATGTCAAGTGATAAAATAGACTCTAACATTTATAAAGTAATTAAACCAGAAAAAATTGATTTCATCACCTATCCTTTTGAATGGTGTTTTTCACAACTAAAAGACGCAGCGCTAACAACTCTTAAAATTCAGAAAGCCACGTTAAAATATGGTATGACGCTTAAAGACAGTAGCGCTTATAATATTCAATTCTATTTAGGAAGACCTATTTTAATTGATACACTCTCTTTCGAAATTTATACTGAAGGAGAACCATGGCAAGCATACAACCAATTTTGTAAACATTTTTTAGCACCTTTGGCTTTAGCTGCAATCTATGATGTACGTCTTTACCTGATGCTGAAGAATTTTATTGATGGGATACCGTTGAATTTAGCAAAAAAAATTATAGGAAAGAAAGCATTTTTAAAACTTGGTGTTTTCGTTCACATTTATTTGCACAGCAAATTTCAAGTTCGGTATAGTGATAAGAATGAATCTTTATCAGTTAAAAAGAAATGGATGAATAAAGAAGCCCTACTTCGCTTGATAGGAAATCTTGAGACTACCGTCAATAAACTTAAAATAAAGAAAAACAAAACTGCATGGAGTAACTATTATTTCTATGAGTATCATACCAAAACTTATTTGGAAGAAAAAAAAGAGATAGTTAAAACTTATATCGATAAAATTAAACCAAAGAGAGTTTTAGATGTAGGAGCCAATGATGGTGAGTTTAGTAAAATAGCTGCTGCATCAAGCAAAGTTGTGTTAGCGTTAGACAGCGACCACTATTGCGTTGAAGAGTGTTATAACTATACTAAAAAAAATAATATCCAAAATTTAATTCCAATAGTTGCTGACTTAACCAATCCATCTCCTTTCATTGGCTGGGCAAATTCGGAAAGGTTGTCACTTTTAAAGCGTTCAAATGCAGAATTGGTTTTAGCGTTGGCAATTATTCATCATCTGTGTATTTCAAATAATATTCCTTTTGATTTGTTGGCAGATTTTTTTGATAAAACCGGAGAGTGGCTGATAATTGAGTTTATACCTAAAAGCGACCCGATGGTTAAGAAACTGCTGCTCCATCGTAAAGATATTTTTGAAAATTATAATGTCGAAATCTTTGAAAAGGAATTTTTGAAATACTTTTCTATTATCGAATATAAAAAGGTTTCTGATACTGAGAGGACAATTTACCTGATGAGAAAGAATTAAATTTTCCTGATCAAGTGAATGGAGTTTTTGTTCGGTTTCAATAATAATTCATTCAAGAATGCATAGATGAAACGAATAGTGCTTAAAAAATATAATCTGAAATATGTCCGCGAAGAGTTAATCATTCATCCGCTGAACATAATTCTTCTATTTTTCATTTCTACAAACTCAGTAATTTTCCAAGCGGACCTCGCTGTCAACTTACACGAAATAGTAATTTCGTTTTTTATCATTGCTGCTTCAGGAATAGTTATATACTTGCCTATCAGATGGATTATTAAAGATCGGATAAAGTCAGCATTACTCACAACCGTTATTTTATTTATCACACTTTTTTTTAGAGACATATATGAATTGCTTGCTTATAGCGAAGTTACAAAACTGGTAAGCGATTTTTCGATTTTCGTGAGTGAGTTATTTTTTACTATCATTATAGTGGTTCTGGTTTTAACTCCTATAATTACATGGTTATATAAAACTAAAAGGAAACTATTAAAACTGAATTCTTATCTGAATTTATTGACCACTATTTTTTTAGTCATTGAGATCATTAGTCTCGTATTTATAGAAGTAAACAAAGTTGAGTTAAAAAACAATATAGAGCTCAAAAAACCATGGGATGAAATAAAAAGTAAACCGGATGTTTATTTTATAATTCTCGATGGTTATACTGGTTTCAGCGGTTTACAAAAATATTGGAATTTTGATAATAGTGAGTTAAAGAAATTCTTGAAAAATAATGGATTTTTCATCGCGGAAAACGGAAAAACAATTTATAAAGTTACTAATTATTCAATAGCATCTACACTTAACATGTCCGAATTAAATTTTGAAGCCGATAATTTATATGCCAAGAGCAGTTATCTATCCCTTGCAAATATTATCAAGAAGAATATAGTTGTAGAGTTTTTTAGTGAGGTAGGTTATGATTTTATTAATCTATCATTTTTTGATATTCGGGATAAGAAAAAATTTTATGAAGACATCTACTTCCTAAAAAACGAAGACACTTATCAATCTCGTACCATATATGGTCATCTGTATGAAATTCAAAACGAAATCAACGCTGATATGGCATACATTAACCTCGATATTTTTAAAAGATTGAAAACAATACGAAACGCATTTAATGAAAAGCCAAAATTTATTTATGCTCACATAATGATGCCACACCCGCCATATTATTTTGATGCCGAAGGGAACAAAAACGATTTTAAAATCTCAAATAATCCAAATAACAAAAACACCTACCTGGAACAATTAAAGTACACCAACCATCTTTTAATGGAATCGTTGAATGAGATTTTTAATTCCAGTGGAAATCCTCCAATCATAGTAGTTCAAGGGGATCATGGTTTCAGGCGTTTTAAAGAAAAAAGTAAAAAGGATGTAGAATTTTCTGTCTTGAGCTGTTATTATTTTCCCGGTAAAGACTATTCACTGCTCACCGAT
>JAZGGS010000147.1:0-7639 GCA_036480595.1 Ignavibacteriaceae bacterium | reverse complement strand
AATTATGTTTTCAAGTTCGCGTATGTTGCCAGGAAAGCTATAGCTCTTAAATGCTTCCAGAACCTCCTCAGAAAATCCAAGAATGTTCCTGTTGTAAACTTTGTTACCGGCTTCGAGGAAATATTCTGCAAGTATTACTATATCACTACCTCTTTTAGATAGTGGTGGAAGATGAATGAAACCACGGTTCAAACGGTAATACAGGTCGGCTCTAAATTCTTTTTTATTAACTGCTTCCAGCAAATTTTTATTTGAAGCAGAAATGATTCTTATATCCAGGTTTACTGGCTTGGAATCGCCTATCCTGTAAACTTCATTATATTGAATGGTTCTTAAAAGTTTTCCCTGCAGGTGCATTGGCAGTTCGCCAATTTCATCTAAAAAAATTGTTCCTTTGTTTGCTGACTCAAAGTAACCCATCTTATCACCATGGGCACCGGTAAATGTACCTTTCCTGTGTCCAAACAGTTCGCTTTCAAATAACGAAGTGGATATTGATGCAAGATTAACAGGAATAAACTGGTAATCGCGGCGGGGTGAAAGATCGTGTATTTTTTTTGCTATCAAATCTTTCCCGGTTCCAGTTTCCCCGGCAATTAAAACTGTTTCGTTAGTTGGTGCAAATATTTCTACAAGTTCAAAAACTTTGTACATTAACGCCGAGTCGGTAATCAGGTCTGCAAAAACTCTCCGCTCCGGTTTCTCTTCAACAAAAGCTTTTCTTAAAGAATCTCTTTCCGATTCCAGGAGCCGTTTACTTAGAGCTCTTTGAATGGTTAAGAATAATCGGTCTGTGTCTGGTGGTTTGGTAATAAATTCATAAGCCCCAAGCTTAACTGCCTTTAGCGCAATCTCAACTTCGTTTACAGCAGTTACAATTACTACAGGTATGGAAGGATATTCAGCATATATTTTTTCAAGAAGGTCAAGTCCGTTCATCTCCGGCATGTAAACATCAAGGAGAATTAAATCTACATCTGTTCGGTCAAGTAAGGGCATCACTTTTAAAGGATTATTTTCCGTTAAAACGTTTTTATATCCTTCATCATTTAATAAACCCTTTACCAGTTCAAGGTATGAATTTTCATCATCTACAACTAAGATCGGGCTGCTTTCCAATTATACTCTCATACTTTATAAATATATAACATAAAAGATAAAAAATAATTTGGTATAAAAACTATCTTTATCCGATTTTCCAGCTTATGAATGTATAAATGCACAATAAAATTCTACAGCTTTTAGTATTTTTCATAATACTTATTTTCTCTTTATAAATGAAAAAGGATTGAACAATGACTGCTAATTTTGATATGATTCAAAAAGCATATGAAGGATACAGAGCAAAACTAGAAACAGTTAGAAAAATATTAAACCGACCGATGACTTTTGCGGAGAAAATTTTATATAGTCACTTGTGGGAGAATACAGATAGAGAATTTGCAGGCGGAAAAGATTATGTTGAACTTTCTCCTGATAGAGTTGCTATGCAGGATGCAACCGCACAGATGGCATTATTGCAGTTTATGTCTGCCGGAAGAAAGAGTGCTGCGGTTCCAAGCACGGTTCACTGCGATCATTTAATACAGGCGCAGGTTGGTGCTAAAGATGATCTGCTGAGAGCAAACGAAGAGAACAAAGAAGTTTATGATTTTCTCGAAAGTATTTCTAAAAAATATGGCGTTGGATTCTGGAAACCCGGAGCAGGAATTATTCACCAGGTAGTTTTGGAAAATTATGCATTCCCCGGTGGAATGATGATAGGAACAGATTCGCACACACCTAATGCAGGAGGTTTGGGAATGATTGCAATTGGTGTTGGCGGCGCAGATGCCGTTGATGTTATGGCTGAAATGCCATGGGAATTAAAATGGCCAAGACTTATCGGTATTAAACTAATCGGCAAACTAACCGGCTGGGCTTCGGCTAAAGATGTTATTCTAAAACTGGCTGGCATTTTAACCGTTAAGGGCGGCACTGGCTCAATTGTCGAATATTTTGGTGAAGGAGCTAATTCGATCTCCTGTACAGGTAAGGGAACAATCTGTAATATGGGTGCAGAAATTGGTGCAACCACTTCACTCTTTCCGTTTGATGAAAAGATGTCATCTTACTTAAGAATAACCGGGCGGGCAAATGTTGCTGCACTTGCAGAAGGTTTGGTAGACGAACTGAAAGCTGATAAAGAAGTTTTTGAAAACCCTGAAAAATATTACGACCAGGTTATTCAAATAAATCTTGATGAGCTGGAACCATATTTAAACGGACCTTTCTCTCCCGATAAAGCTGTTCCGGTATCTAAAATGAAAGAAGTAATAAAGGAAAATGATTATCCGGATAAACTTAGTGTTGGTTTAATTGGAAGCTGTACAAATTCAAGTTATGAAGATATTGATAGAGCAGCCAGTCTAGCAAGGCAGGCAAAGGAGAAGGGATTAAAAGCAAAATCCCGGTTTACTATTACTCCTGGCTCAGAACAGGTAAGAGCGACAATTGAGCGTGACGGACAGCTAAAAGAACTTACTGATATTGGCGGGATGATACTTGCTAATGCCTGCGGTCCCTGCATAGGTATGTGGAAAAGAATGGATATTGAAACCGGCGTGAAGAATACAATTGTTACATCCTTTAACAGGAACTTTGCAAAGAGAAACGACGGTAATCCTGAAACACTGGCTTTTGTTGCAGGGCCGGAATTAACAACAGCACTTGTCATTGCCGGTCGGCTTTCTTTTAATCCTATAACCGATGAGTTGGAAAATGAAAATGGTGAAAAAGTTAAACTCGATCCGCCAACCGGTGAAGAGCTTCCACCGAAAGGATTTGATGAAGGAAGCAGCGGATTTATTGCCCCTGCAGAAGATGGCGCCGGTGTGGATGTGATTATTAATCCGGAAAGTGAAAGACTTCAATTGCTTGAGTCATTCAAACCCTGGGATGGAAATGATTATGAAGATCTTCCCGTACTTTTAAAAGCAAAGGGTAAATGTACAACCGATCATATTTCGATGGCAGGTCCCTGGTTAAGATTCAGAGGACACCTTGATAACATATCCAACAATATGTTCATTGGTGCAATAAACTACTTTACCGAAGAGGCAGGAAAAGTAAAAGATCAACTGGATGGTGAGTATAAAACGATTCCTGAAGTTGCACGCCACTACAAAGCCGAAGGATTGGGATGGATTGCGGTCGGTGATGAAAATTATGGTGAAGGTTCAAGCCGTGAGCATGCTGCAATGGAGCCAAGGTTCTTAGGCGGTAAGGCAATTATTGTAAGATCGTTTGCGCGGATACATGAAACAAACCTTAAGAAACAGGGAATGCTTCCTTTAACATTTGCAGAACCGGCTGATTATGATAAAATTCAGGAAGATGACAGGATTAGTTTAGTTGGACTGAATGTATTAGCTCCGAGTACACAGATTAAGATGCTGATTAAACATATAAATGGTTCATCTGATGAAGTTATGCTGAACCACACAATGAATAAAGCGCAGATAAGCTGGTTTAAAGCGGGAAGCGCACTTAATTTGATTGCGGAGAAGAATAAGTAAAATAATTGTTTGAGGTGCACTTTTTTGAGTGTGCCTCATTTTATTTGGTTCTGATTATTAAGAAATTTCCTTCTTACTTCGCAAGTTCACTCTCATACAGCTTCTCACAAATAGCTGAGAGTTTAGTTTTTTCAGCTTTTGTTAACACACCCGAATATTCACTGATAAACTTATCGACCTTAGGATTAACTTTTTTTAGTAGTGCAATTCCTTTTTTTGTAATCCTGGTGCAGGAGAGTCTTCTGTCTTCTTCGGAATAATATCGTTCAACCAATCCTTCCCTAATTAACCGATCTATTAGCCGTGTAACATCCGGTGCCGGTTCCACCATCCTGGAAATTATATCGTACCGCGGGTAGCCGCCGGGGTGAGCACCCTTTAAAATTCTTAATACATTAAATTGTGAATGTGTAATTCCTTGCTCGTTGCATACTATTTCAATCTTCCCCCGTAAATAGTTGGATGCAACAAACAAATTAAGAATAGCTTCAGATTCAATATTCTTGAATTTCTTTTGTTTTAATCTTTGTTTTAAAATATTTCCCATATCTTTTCCCAATAATAAATGTATGTTGTAACGCAAAAATACTTGCTGATTTAAGAAAAAACAAGAGTAAATTGATAATAAAATATTTGCAGGCAGATTTTTAATCGATTCCCTGTAGAAAAAATCTTATATGGTTTAAGGAAACAGATATTACTATTTTGGGTGTGTGAGGAAAATATTTTAGAAAAGAATAAATTATAAGGAAAGATGACATTTCTAAATCCTGCAGTTCTGTTTGGGTTATTGGCGGCGAGCATCCCGGTGCTTATTCACCTGTTTAATTTAAGAAAGCTTAAGAAGATAGAATTCAGCACGCTGAGATTTCTTAAAGAACTGCAAAAAAATAAGATAAGAAAGATCAAACTAAAACAATGGCTGCTGCTTGTGTTACGAGTTATGATTATGCTCTTCCTTGTTACAGCATTTGCAAGACCAACCCTTGAAGGAATCTCAATTGGCGGTACAACTGCTGCTGCCAAAACTACTGCACTTTTTATCCTCGATGACACTTTCAGTATGTCGGTAGTTGACCAGGATGGTTCTTACTTTAACAAGGCAAAGCAAACCATTAAAAATTTATTAACACAGTTCGAAGAAGGAGATGAAGCAGCATTGATACTTGTTTCGTCTCAACCGGATGAAATAAATCTTACAACTAATTTAACTAAACTGAAAAATGAACTTGGTGAAATAAAAATAAGTTATGCCAGTGATGAGTTAAACAATGCGTTGGTTAAAGCAGCACAGGTTATATCTGCTTCGGAAAATTTTAATAAGGAGATTTACCTGCTGACAGATTTTCAAAAGGGAAGACTTGTTGCTGAAGAAAACCTGGAAGACCTTGGCGAAATGCTGAAGGAAAATGTGAAATTGTATTCCTTTAATTTTTCCGGTAAAGAAGTTTATAACATTGCGTTAAGCGAATTAAAAGTTAACACAAGCATCTTTGAAAAAAATAAACCGGTTAACTTTTCTGTTAATATAAATAACTATTCAAACCAGCCGGCAGATAATACAATAGTTTCGCTATACATAGATGGAAAAAGAAGTGCGCAGCAAACTGTTAACATTCAGCCGGGCACTACGCAAACCATAAATATGGAAGCCCCGGTAAAGGCAACTGGTTACGTAGATGTTTTTGCAGAAATTGAAGAGGATGATGTTTTGCATGATAATAAACGTTTTACATCTGTTTTTATTCCTGAAAAAATTAATATTTTGCTTCTTTACAATAACCCTGAAGATTCAAAATATGTTAAGCTTGCATTATCATCTTCTTCCACATCCGAAAATTTTGTTATCACTTCAAAACGATTATCACAGCTTCCGGGTTTACCATTAAATAATTTTAATGTGATATTCCTGCTCGGCAGCAATTTGCACTCAGGCGTAATTAAGATTGAAGATTTTTTAAATAATGGTGGCGGAATAGTTGTTTTCCCTGGATCAGTTCAAAACCTGGCTGGATTTAGTAACTTATTAACATCCCTCGGCTTACCATCAACAACTCAACTGATCATATCGGATGAAACCGGGCAGCCGTTCGAATTTGAAAAAGTAGAATTTGAACATCCGCTCTTTAAAGATATTTTTTTAGACGAAGAAAAAACAGAAATTGAATCGCCGCAAATTTATTCCTACTACAGAAATCAAACTAAAGGGAAAGGGAAAAGTATTATCACTCTTGTTGATGGATCTTCATTTATGAGTGAATATTCTGTTTCCGAAGGAAAAGTATTTCTTTTTAACTCTTCCCCTGTTACTACCTGGAGCGATTTTCCGCTTAAAAGTATTTTTGCACCATTGATGAATAAATCGGTTTTCTATCTTTCTTCAAAAAATAAAAGTAAAGTTGATTACTTAACCGGGGAAAAAATAAATGTTAATATATCAAGCAGAAATCTTCCGCAGATAAGAATTGAAAAACCCGGTAACCGGGAAGACATGATCAACCTTGCAGAAAATACAGGATCAGATTTTTTATTTTATCCCACAACAAATTTCGCAGGCAATTATAAATTTTATTCGGGTGAAAAACTGCTCGATAATGTAAGTGTTAACACCAATCCGGTGGAATCTAAAATTAATTATTTAACTGATGATGAGTTTGATACTTTTCTTCAAAAAATAAATTTTAAAGGAATGCATGTAAGAATAGGAAAGAAAGAAAACCCTTTGCAGGTTATACTTCAAGCACGTTTTGGCTCAGAACTCTGGAGGTATTTTTTAATTGCTGCCCTATTCCTTGCTTTAGTGGAAATGACAATTGCCCGGAATGTTAAAAAAGAAATGGCAGAAGTGAAGAAATGATGAAAGAAGTTCCAAAACAAACAAGAGAAAGAGCCGTACTTGTTGCTCTTAATACAAGATCAATCAGTAAAGAAGTTGTTGAGGAACATATTTTAGAACTTGAAGAGCTTGCAAATACAGCGGGTGCTGATACAATCTTTAAAATTGTTCAGACAAGAATCACTAAAGACCCGGCTTTTTACATTGGAAAAGGAAAAGCGGAAGAACTTGTACAGCTTGTCGAATTGAATGAGATCAGTCTTGTAATATTTGATGACGACCTTACAGCGGTGCAGGTTAGAAATCTTGAAAAACTTATTAACCGGAAAATAATTGACCGGAGCGGATTGATACTTGACATCTTTGCACTCAGGGCACAAACCAAGGAAGCAAAAACCCAGGTGGAACTTGCGCAGCTTGAATATATGCTTCCACGCCTGACTCGTGCATGGACTCACCTTTCGAAACAGTACGGAGGTATTGGAACAAAAGGACCGGGTGAAACACAGATAGAAACCGATCGCCGCTTAATCAGGAATCGTATAAGCCATCTTAAAGAAAAATTGAAAAAAATTGAAGCGCAAAGAACCACGCAAAGCCGGGGGAGACAATCATATATAAGGGTGGCGCTTGCAGGATACACTAACGCGGGTAAATCTACTTTGTTCAATCTTCTTACCAAAGCCGATGTATTTTCTGAAGATAAACTCTTTGCAACACTCGATTCCACCACGCGGGCTGTTGATCTTGATACAAAAGAAAAAGTTTTGATGAGCGATACCGTTGGCTTTATCAGGAAACTGCCTCCTCATCTTGTGGCATCATTTAAAAGCACACTAAACGAAGTTAGAGATGCTGATGTGATTATTCATCTTATCGATCTTTCTCATCATTACTATGAAGATCATCTTAAAATTGTTAATGAAACTCTAAAGGAATTTGGCAGCGCAGATAAGAAGGAGATAAAAGTCTTCAACAAAGTGGATTTAATTAAAGATAAAAGTAAAATTGAGTTTATTAGAAACATTTACAAAGAGTCTGTTACTATTTCTGCGCAAAAAGGTATTAACATTTCCAGGCTGCGCAAGGTGCTTAAAGATATTATTGAAAGTTCTTTTGTTGAAGAAGAAGTTACAATTAGGATTGAAAGAACACGGCTGGCATCAGATATTCACACACTGGCTGAAGTGATTTCAACAAATTATAACCACGATACAGTCACTTTCCGGTTCCGCTCGAACCGTGA
>JAZGGS010000146.1:0-4862 GCA_036480595.1 Ignavibacteriaceae bacterium | reverse complement strand
GGTAAAGACGGGCTTCCACTCATTTTAGGAGGCAATTGATAATCGCTTTTCCAGCTAGCTAGCAACTCATAATAATGTCCGGCGAGTCAGTTTTTTAATTGATTAATTACCGGACATTATTTATTTTTGTACTGGTTAGTCATTTTTTTAGAGAGTAAAATGGTACCGGCATTACATGTTTTGAATATAGTCCTCCCTTTATTATACCTGGTAACTTTCAGCATCTATTTTTACGACTTTATGAAGGGGGAAAAGAAGTTCATTAATACAAAAAGATTGTTCCTCTTTTTAACGCTTATCGTTCATGTGGTTTATATAATCCAGAGAGCAATTGCTTTCGATCATCCGCCAATAACAAACGTCTTCGAAATTTTTACTATCCTTGCCCTGGCAATCTGTTTTTCTTACTTTCTACTCGAGCTTGTTACCGATATAAGAGGAACGGGACCCTTTATAATTATTATCTCATTTATCTTCCAGCTCATCTCTTCATTGTTTATCCAGGATATGGTTGCCGTAAAGGAAGTTTTAAGAAATAATCTTCTTGGCGCACACGTTATAAGTGCGCTCCTGGGATATTCTGGTTTTACTATTTCGGCAGTTTATGGTTTTCTCTACCTTGCATTGTACAGGGATATAAAACTCAACAAGTTTGGTTTGATTTTTAACCGCCTGCCAAACCTGGAAGTTTTAGAAAAGTTGAGTTTCTATTCAGCAGTTATAGGTTTTACAACTTTAACCATCGCTTTTATTATTGGAATTATCTGGCTGCCCATGGCATTTCCGGATTTTTCTTTTTTCGATCCGAAGCTGATCAGCACTGCGCTTGTATGGATTTTATACAGTATTGGAATTTCAAGCAAAGTGTTCGGAAAATGGCGCGGCAGAAAGCTAGTTCGGTTATCAATAAGCGGTTTTATAGTTGCGATTCTGTCAATCATTATGTCTAATTTTATCGCTCAAAGTTTTCATTCCTTCTATTAAGATTTTATGAATTTACTCGCTGTATCAATAAATCATAGAACTGCGCCGATAGAATTAAGAGAAGCAGTTTATCTTACCGAAGATGAGATAAAAGCGTTCATCAATGAAGCAAAGGAAAAATTATTTAAAGAAGGATTAGTGCTTTCTACCTGTAACCGTACTGAGATATACGGCGTTCCTCAAAAAGAGGGAATGACTCATTCTCATATTAAGGACTTTATACAAAAAAATAAATCCGCCGCTGATTTAAAACCTGAGCACTTCCAGAGTCTTTACTCCAGGGAAGCCGTTAAGCATCTTTTTAATATCTCAACCGGGATAGACTCGATGTTAATTGGCGATAACCAGATTTTTAAACAGGTAAAGGATTCATTCCGTATTGCATCAGAAACACACTTTGCAGGTTTCATGATGAAACGTGTTTTCGATGCGGCTATCCGTGCTGGTAAAAGAGCAATTACAGAAACAGGAATAAGTGACGGTGCTGTTACAGTTAGTTATGCCGCGGTTCAGTTGATTGGGAAAATATTTTCGAGTCTTAATAAAAAATCGGCGTTAGTTATTGGCGCCGGAGAAACAGGAGAAATTGCAGCAAAGCATCTTAAAGATAAAAACATAGGCAAGCTTAGCATCACAAACAGAACTGCTGATAAAGCCAAATCACTTGCAGAAAAACTGAATGCGGAAGTTTTACTTTTTCCCGATTATCTAAACTCACTCCATAATTACGATGTAATAATCAGCGCAACAAGTTCGCCTGAAATCCTGCTTCATAAAGATGCTTTAGAAAAAACGATGAAAAAACGTAATTACGAATCGATGATTTTAATGGATATTGCAGTACCGAGAGATATTGATCCGGAAACAAAAAAAATTGATTATGTCTTTTACCACGATATTGATTCTTTAAACATTATCGTTGAACAAAATTTATCCAGGCGAAAAGCTGAAATACCAAAGGTTGAAAAAATAGTTGGGGAAGAAGTGAGCAGCTTATTTGAATGGTATAACTCGCTGCAGGCAGGTCCTACAATTAAAAGCATAAGAGCTCTTTTTGAAGAAATACGCGCCGAAGAAGTTGAAAAAAATATTAACCGCTTTTCATCAGGTGATAAAGAAAAACTTGAAATAATTACCAAAAGAATTATAAATAAAATACTTCATCATCCAACTACTCTTCTTAGAAAAACAGGTGACCAAACTTCGGGTGGAGATGAGTCGGCTTCTAAAATTGGAATTATAAGAGAGCTGTTTGGAATAGATAAAAAAGATGGTGACGAGAATTTATCCTAAAAAATTTTTACGGGATTTAACATTGCATAATAAAATAACTATTGGTTCGCGAGGAAGTGACTTAGCTCTATGGCAGGCAAACTTCATAAAAAAGCAACTGGAAAGAAAAAACACGAACCTTAAGGTTGATATAAAAGTAATTAAAACTAAAGGAGATAAAATCCTCGATGTTGCTCTTTCAAAAATTGGAGACCGCAGTCTTTTCACAAAGGAGCTTGAGGTAGAACTGCTTGCAAACAGGATTGACCTTGCTGTTCACAGTTTAAAGGATCTTCAAACAGAAATTCCAAAAGGTTTGATGCTTGCTGCTGTTACTAAACGTCATGATGCAGAAGACGTCCTTATCGCCCGTAAGAAAAGAACTACAATTGAAAACCTGGAAGAAGGTGCGGTAGTTGCAACCGGTTCTTTAAGAAGAAAGTGCCAGCTTATGCATCTCCGTCCGGATATAAAAGTTGTCGATCTCAGGGGAAATGTTCCTTCAAGAATAAATAAGTTTTTAAAGTCTGACTGGGATGCGATAATACTTGCAAGAGCCGGTGTTGAGAGATTAAAACTGAAAAAATATATCTCCTCATACATAAGCACTAAATTGATTCTGCCGGCTGTTGGGCAGGGTGCACTTGGAATTGAAATAAACTCAGCCAATAAAAGAGTTTACGAAATAATCCGGGTGATAAATGATGAAACAACTTTTAGTGCGGTACGGGCAGAGCGAGCTTTGTTAAAAGAACTTGAAGGCGGCTGCCAGGTTCCAATAGGTGCACTGGCAAAAGTTAAGGTAAACGGTTTATACCTGGATGCTATGGTTGGATCGTTAGACGGTTCAATCACTTATAGGAAAAAAGTTAGAGGGAGTAAATTTAACCCGGAGAAGCTGGGCAAATCTCTTGCAAGGAATCTTAAAAAAGTGGGAGCGAAAATAATACTTGATGATATTTATAAAACTTCGAAGGCAAAATGAAAAAAATAATTTTAATAGTAACAGCTTTGCTTGTTGGTTTTCTAATCTATTCATGCAGTTGTACAAGCTGCGGCAGTAAGGAAGAAGCAAACGTTCCACTGGATGTTTTAGAAAAAGCAGATTCCTTCATCGTTTCTAAAACCGGTGAGCAGTTTTTTAATAATTATTTAACCGTAGATTTTTTTAGATCAAAACATACCGCTCCTTATTACGAAATGGTTTACAGGTTATACATTCCGGAAAAATCTTATGTTGATGTACTTATAAAATTCACTGTAGATTCTGTTGGGAATGTTGTAAAAAACAGGGACATAATTGGAATCCCGAACTGCCGTTTTTATCCCCAGGAGTGTGAGTTTAATATTGATGAACAAACAGCCAGGCAAATTGCAGCAGAAAATAGTTTGGAAGAAGGTATTAAAGAATGGAAAGTTGGTTTTATCTGGAATGCCAAATATGATAAATACGTTTGGCATATTTTATCAACGCTCGAAGAAATGGAAGGTGAATTCGGTTACAGGGCTAAAGGTAAGGAAGCAATTATAGATCCTTCAAATGGCGAAGTAATTGCGTTAAATGATTGGAACATAATGTGATCTAAAATGCAGGTAGTTGAAAAGAAAGAAATAAAGAAACAGAAGAAGCGGGAAAAAATAATTAATGCTGCGGCTGAACTTTTTTCCCATAAGGGCTACCACGAGGTAATGATGGAAGATGTTGCTAAGCTTATCTCGGTTGCGAAGGGTACCGTTTACAACTACTTCACTTCTAAGGAAGAATTATACTTTTCCATTATACAGTTGCGGATGGAAAAATTAATCTCTTCACTTAAAGAAAAGATCGAATCGGAAGAAAGCAGTCTTAATTCCCTTCGCTCCTTTACCACTCATCTTTACATGTTTATGATGAAGTACCAGAACTTCTTTCTTATTTATCAAAAAGAATCTTTAAATAATGATAATATCCTTTCTGCTGATCTTGCGGCTCTTGAAAAACAACTTGCAGATATTATAAGCGGCATTGTTGTCCGGGGAAAAGCGGAGGGAGTATTCAGAAATGTTGATGAAAAGTTTGCTGTAAGTTTAATCCTCGGCAGTATTTATGGAGCAGTTCAAGGAGGAATAGAAAATAAAATTGGTGAGGAGAACAGAAAAATTGAGCGGGACAAAGTTTTTGAATTTGTTCTGCACGGGTTGTATGCGGGATTCAACGATATTTCTGCATTACCCCTTAAGGGTAAAACCCTTGTAATAACAAGAACAATTGAGCAATCAAAAGAATCTGCTACAGCTTTAACAAAACTTGGAGCAAATGTTATTGTTTTTCCAACTTTGGAAATTTTACCCCCGGCAAGCTGGAAAAAGTTTGATGAAATAATTTTGCTGCCGGATAAAATTAATTTTATTATTTTCACCTCTGCGCATGCTGTTAAAATGTTTAATGCCAGGTGCGAAGAACTAAATGTTAAATTGAATTTTAATAAAACGAAGGTTGTATCTGTCGGCACTAAAACTTCCTCTGTTTGTGGGAAGAATAATATTCCTGTTCATATAGTTCCTAAAAAGTTTAGTGCCGAAGGTGTTGTTGAGGAATTATCAAAATATAATCTGAAGAACAAAGT
>JAZGGS010000145.1:0-17621 GCA_036480595.1 Ignavibacteriaceae bacterium | reverse complement strand
CTTCTTTTTTATTTACTGAAACTATTCTGCTGAACTTCATCTTTGTTTCCTGTTTACTTATACAAGGGAAGTTATAGTTTTCATTTCTATACTTTGTTTCCTTGTTTCCTTTCCTGCGCTGTTTAATAAAATATCTATGCGTAACAATCCTTTCTTTAAGTCTTTCTTCATTCAAATGTTTAATGTTATTTATCCACTTGCTGATAGTTTTTTGTAAGCTTTTCTCAATTTCATAACCAATACTATTTCTTTGGCAAACAGCCGCAGCCGCCATAGTTGTACCAGTTCCCATAAACGGATCGAGTACAACATCATCAATTACTGAAAACATATTTATCAACCTGTAAACCAGTTCAAATGGGAAAGCCGCACTTCTTTTCCTTAAATCTTTATCATTAATATTTTGGGCAATGCCGGTTATATCTGTCCACACATCAGAAAACCATCTGTTTCTTTCTTCCCAGAAAAATGCACTCTGTTCTCTTTTTTGTTTTTCTTCCTTTGGGTTGAATTTTCTTATCTCTCCTTTCCTGAAAATTAAGATATGTTCATGCTCAAGCGTTACGTAAGCGCCCGGCGGATACATTCCTGAACCCATAAATTTATTTGGTGCGTTGGTTGTTTTTCGCCAGATAATGTTTGGAAGATTGTGGAAATTAATTGAGCGGCAATAATTCAAAATCCTGGAATGGGATGAATAGAGTTGAAAGTTATTAGCAATCTTGCGTGTTGCATCTCCAACATTTATGCAGAGAATGCCACCCGGCTTAAACACCCTGTAACATTCTTTCCAGACCTTATCAAGCTCCCTGTGCATCAATTCAAAAGCAGCCGCACCGTTTTTTTCTTGAAGGGCTTTATCAATTTTTGTATTCTGTTTGCAGAACATCTTATCCCACATTTTAATCATTGGGTAAGGTGGAGATGTTACTACCAGGTTAATACTTCCTGATTCTATTTCATCCATACTAATCGAGCTTTTAAATAGTACTTTATGAGTTGTTTTCATTATAAAGTTTTTGTTGGTGACTTATTCTAATTCAATAATAAGAAAAATAAAACATTAAGTCTAGAGTGAAGATATTTTTTTACTGCTTTAATCTTACAGTTAACCGGTTTTATTTTGCCATCTATCAATCAATAATTGATTTACTGGTTTCAATTAACTAAATTTTATTTTATAAACAGGAAAGATTTACCAATCAGGATGATAGAACAATCAGTTAAAGGAGGAGGAATTACATTCGCCGGCAGGAATTTTAATTTATTATCTGCTGCCGGTAAAGTTGTTGGTATTGAAGCATTAATCTGGATAGCAGCGCTTATCTTTCTTGCTTTAATAGAACCTGCAGAATCCACTCATTTCACTATCTGTCCTTTTTCTGTAATGGGATTTGATTTTTGTCCGGGCTGCGGGCTTGGAAGATCGGTTTCTTATGTTTTACATGGAGAAATTACAAACTCCCTTAGTTTACATCCACTGGGAATTTTTGCACTTATTGTTTTAACTACGAGGGTAATTTCATTAATCAAAATTAATTGGAGTAATTATGGCAAACGTTTTTCAATTAATGCCCGGTCTTGAGGGCGAAGAAATGGCGTATATACAGGAACTTATCAAAGACATGAGCGACGAAAAAGCTCAGCAGTTTGCAATGTCTTACATGTCTAGAAGGAAAGATCCTACCAACATTCTTATTTTTGCTGTAATAGGTCTGTTGGGAATTGCCGGAATTCAAAGATTTGTAGTAGACCAGATAGGCATGGGTCTGTTGTATTTTTTTACATTAGGTCTCTGCTATATAGGAACTATTATAGATATAGTTAACCATAAAAAACTGGCGTTTGAGTATAACTCAAAGCAGGCGCAGCAGGTTGCTGCTTTAATGCGAAACATTACGAGCTAACCGGTTTAAACTTGGGCCGTAAAATTTTACGGCCTCAATTTTCTCACTTCTAATTTTATTTGATAACAAATAATTTATCTTTCTCTATTCAATTCAATTGAAAAGCTATATACATTAAACTAAATTGTATGCCAGAAATGAAAAATATATTCTTTACAAAAATGAGTGGTGCCGGGAATGATTTCATTTTAATTGATGCCGATGATGATCCCGAATTTTCTCTAACTAAAAAAGCAGTTCAGAAACTTTGCGACCGGCACAATGGAATTGGAGCAGATGGTGTTATACTAATTTCTTCCTCGGAACAATATGATTTTGTTATGAATTATTATAATGCAGATGGCTCCACAGGAAGTCTTTGCGGCAACGGTGCAAGGTGTGCAATTAAATTTGCTTTAAATACAAAAAGGATAAAGGATAAATCCGCAAGATTTTTGTCCAACAATTCTGAATACTCCGGCGAAATATTAGAGGATGGAATGATTCGATTTAATCTTAATCCACCTTATGATTTAAGAAAAAATATTCAATTAAAAGCTGCCGGAAAGGAAATGAAAGCACATTTTATCAATACCGGTTCGCCGCAAGTTGTAATTAGGGTGGCGGATATAGATAAAATTCCCGTTGAAACAATTGGAAAGGAAATAAGGTACCTTGCAGAATTTGCCCCTGGAGGAACAAATGTAAACTTTGTTAAGATAGAGAATGAAGAAATTCATATTAGAACCTATGAGCGCGGCGTGGAAAGTGAAACACTTGCGTGTGGAACCGGTTCGGTAGCAGCAGCAATTATCTGCCACCAAACTGATGGAATTAAGATGCCTGTTACAATTTTAACAAGAAGTAAAGATAAATTATTTGTAAATTTTAATTTTAGAAATGATGAATTTTCAAATGTATCATTAACCGGTCCTGTATCAGAAGTATATAAGGGTCAATTTCAAATAAATTTTGTTGAATAATTTTGTGGAGAAAACATGCCTAAAGTAATCTTTTCAATTCAATACGAATTATCTGCAGGTAGAAAAGATAACTACTTCAGTACGATTAGAGAACTTAAAAATTTACTGCAAGCAGAAGGATTAGAAGATTATTCTGTTTTTGAAGTTAAGGGGAAACCAAATCACTTCCAGGAGCAATATACATTTATCTCCGATGAAGCGTTTGAGGAATTTGATGATAATAATGATGAGAGAATAAACATCCTTATTAATAAAATCAGCGATCTTACAGTTGAGCATTCTACTAAGTACACAACATTGAAAGAACTTGATTGATCAGGGTTTTAGCAATTCGAAAACAAAGTTAAATCTGCACTTCAAACTAATTTTATCCTGAATTTCGCCTTTCCTAAATAGATTATTCTTCCTTAACTTTAGTTGCACAAATTATTAATGATATGTTCGAATACGTAGGTTCAATACATATGCATTCAACTTTTTCGGATGGCTCCGGAGAAGTTCCTGATATAGCTGGTTTTGCAAACGAAGCTGGTTTAGATTTTATTATAATTACCGATCATAATACGCTGCGGGCTTTGGAAGAGGATTATGAAAAGTGGTATGATAATACGCTTTGCCTGATTGGATGCGAAATAAATGATAAGGAGAATAAAAACCATTACCTGGCGCTGGGTGTTGATGAAACTTATTCAACCAGGATGGCTGCTAAGAATTATGTTAGAAAAGTTAAAGAAGCAGGTGGAATCGGTTTTATAGCTCATCCCCATGAAAACCGCGATAGTATGAAAGAGCATCCGCCTTATCCGTGGGTAGAATGGGATGCAGATGATTTTACAGGCATTGAAATCTGGAACCATATGTCTGAATGGATGGAAAATTTAACTGAGAAGAATAAGTATCAATCTTTTTTACATCCGCTCAGATCTATAGTTGCGCCACCTGATGAAACACTAAAAGTATGGGATGAATTAAATCTGAAGCGCAAGGTTGTTGGTATTGGTGGGAGTGATGCACATGCACACAAGCAGAATTTATTTGGCTTTTTTGAAGTAGAGATATTTCCGTACAAAGTGCTCTTTAAAGCAATTCGTACGCATATAATGCTTAAAGAAGAATTAATACGGGATAACTCAGATAAAAATATTGAAAACTCTAAAAAAGCTCTTTATAATGCATTAGAAAATGGTGATTGCTTTTTCGCTAACGATTATCACGCAGATTCCCAAGGTTTCCGGTTTTTTGCCGAGGCTGAAGGAAAAACAATTCAAATGGGTGATTCGATTCCGTTAACTGATAAAATTTTGCTAAAAGTTACTCTGCCGGATCGAGCTGCAGAAATCAAGTTTTTGAGGAATGGTGAAATAGTTAAATCAGTAGAAGCAAAAACCGCCGAATTTAATGTAAAAGAAAAAGGTGCATACAGGGTAGAGGTTTATTTTTACAATAAAGCCTGGATTTACTCAAATCATATAAGAATTGGTCTACAGATGCGCCCATAGTTCAACTGGATAGAACGTCGGATTCCGGTTCCGGAGGTTGGAGGTTCGAGTCCTCCTGGGCGTACAATTTTGCTTATAAGATTGTGAAAATATTTATTATTTTTGCAAGTCTTTTAAATTTAAATATCAGGTAAGAAATAAGGAATTATTTAATGATCAAGAAGAAGAGAAAGTTTTCGAAGAAAGAGATTAAAGAAGATAAGCTTGTATCGTTTGTTTATAAAGCCCAATCATTTTACGAAGACTACAAAAACAAAATATTTACTTATGGTGTGGTTGTCGTTGTAGCAGTTGCTGCAGCTTACTTTTATGTTAATCAGAAAAGAACTGATAATGAAAATGCCGGCGTTGAATTATCCAGGGCAATGATGCTTTACGACCAGGGAGCTTACCTCCAGGCAATTGAAGGACAGCAGGGTACTAATATAATTGGTTTAAAGAAAATTAGTGAAGAATACGGCGGAACAGAGAACGGTGAATCTGCAAAAATATTTCTTGCAAACAGCTATTCCTTTTTAGGCAACTACGAAGAAGCATTAAAATATTACGAAGATTATAGTGGAAGTATCGATTATTTTAAAGCTGCTGCAATTTCCGGAAGAGCAGGTTATTATGCTTCTAATAATGATTATGAAGAAGCTGCCGATCTTTATTTAGAAGCTGCTGGTGTTACTGAAGTGAATGCGCAAAATCCAGAATATTTGCTAAACGCCGGAATCAATTTACTTAAAGCAGGTAATAAGAAAGAAGCAAAAACCCTGTTCGAAACAATTAGAGAGAAGTATTCAACTTCTTTAGCCGGAAGAGAAATTAGTAAATACCTGGCACTGGTTAATTAGGGATTATTAAACAGAAATTTTACCCGTAGCCATCAAGTAATTGCACGGCTTTTTATTTTTATCCTGTTAATCAGCTTCGTATAAGGTTTTCTTGACTTTCAGATCTCATATATCTATTTTTTTTAATCATTTATTCAATATTTAGACTTATGATTTTATGGCAGACACATCAGATTTTAGAAATGGCTTAATTATTAAATTTAAGAACGATCTTTACACTATCGTTGGATTCCAACATGTAAAACCCGGTAAAGGTGGTGCTTTTGTAAGAAGCACACTTAAAAATCTTAGAACCGGTAAAGTGCTGGATAATACCTTTAGAGCAGGCGAAAAAGTTGATACCGTTCGGGTTGAAAGAAAAACCTACCAGTACCTTTACAGGGATGGAAACTTCCTGGTTTGTATGGATAATGAAACATATGACCAGATAAACATACCTGTTAATTTGTTTGGTGACGGAGTTAATTTTCTTAAGGAGAGTGTAGATGTTGAAATTCTTTTCAACGGACCTGAAATTATATTGGTGGAAATTCCAACCTTCATAAATTTAAAAGTTGTTGAAACTGAGCCCGGCTTTAAAGGAGATACGGCAACCGGAGCGGTAAAGCCCGCAAAACTGGAAACCGGGGCTACTGTTAATGTGCCGCTGTTTATAGAAGTTAACGATCTTCTTAAAGTGGATACACGAATCGGCGAATATTCGGAAAGAGTAAAATCTTAATTTAAGGATTTAATATGGATTTAAATTTAATTAAAAGACTCGTTAAAATTGTTGATACCAGCGGTATTACAGACCTGGAAATTGAAGAGAATGGAATCAGGGTAAAGATTGCCAAAAAGATTAAGCAAGCCCAGGTTGTTGCAGAACAACAGGTTTCTACTCAAACAGGAACAATGCCAGCAGCCCAGGCAGAAGAGAAACCTGAACAGATTGAAGAAACTATTCCTGCCAATCTTCACGAAATAAGATCGCCTATTGTGGGAACATTTTACAGGGCTCCTGCACCAGATGCTGATAATTATTCAGAAATAGGTAACCTGGTATCGCCCGGTACTGTTCTTTGTATTGTAGAAGCTATGAAACTTATGAATGAAATTGAATCGGATGTAAGCGGTAAGATTAGTAAGATATTAGTGGAAAATGGTAAGCCCGTTGAATATAATCAACCATTGTTTTTAATAGAAACCAGTTGATATTGAAGTAATTTAGACGAGAAATAATTGTTCAACAAAATTTTGATCGCCAACAGAGGCGAAATTGCCCTTCGAGTTATCCGTACATGCAAGGAATTAGGGATTAAAACTGTTGCAGTTTATTCTGAAGCAGATGAAGATTCTCTTCATGTAACTTTTGCAGATGAAGCTGTTTGCATAGGACCTCCGTTTGGAAAAGACAGTTACTTAAAGATTCCTTCAATTATTTCTGCTGCCCAGGTTACAGGAGCCGACGCAATTCATCCCGGTTACGGCTTCCTTGCAGAGAATGCAAACTTTTCTGAGATCTGCAGCGAGTCAGATATTAAGTTTATTGGTCCTTCGCCTCAAATGATTAATGAAATGGGCGATAAATCATACGCTAAAGATACGATGAAGAAAAACGGGGTGCCTGTTATTCCCGGAAGTGACGGTTGCATTAAAAGCAAAGAAGAGGGAATTGCTCTTGCGCGCGAAATCGGACTACCTGTAATAATAAAACCTACGGCAGGTGGCGGCGGCAAGGGGATGAGGATTGTTTGGGATGAAAAAGAATTTGAAAAAGCTTTTCAAATGGCACAGGCAGAAGCAGAAGCGGGGTTCGGCAATCCTGATGTTTATATAGAAAAATTTATTGAAAATCCAAGGCATGTAGAAATCCAGCTTCTCGGCGATAGTTTTGGTAATGTTTATCATTATGGCGAAAGGGATTGTTCCATTCAAAGAAGACACCAAAAACTTATAGAAGAATCACCGTCACCTGCAATAGATGAAGAACTAAGAAACAGGATGGGTGAATCGGCAGTGCTTGGTGCAAAATCAGTTAATTATGAAGGTGCCGGCACAATTGAGTTTTTGCTCGATAAAAATAAAAATTTCTATTTTATGGAAATGAATACACGTATCCAGGTTGAGCATCCTGTTACGGAAACAATTTACGATGTGGATTTGATCCGCCAGCAAATTCTTATTGCTGCAGGGCAAAAAATTGAAACCCTGCCAACCAAACCGAGCGGGCACGCGTTTGAATTTAGAATTAATGCCGAAGATCCTGCACACGATTTCAGACCTTCTCCCGGCACCATTACTTCGCTTAATTTTCCTGGCGGTTTTGGAGTAAGAATTGATTCTCATATTTATCAGTCATACTCAATTCCTCCGTATTATGATTCTTTAATTGCTAAATTAATTGTCTGGGGTAAAAATAGGGAACACGCAATTTCAAGAGGGGTAAGGGCGCTGGAAGAGTTTGCTATTGAAGGAATTAATACTACAATCCCGTTTCATTTACAGGTTTTGCAGGATGAAAGATTTTTAAGCGGAAATTTTGACACTAGTTTTTTGGAAAAATTTGAATTCACTGAGTAAAATAATATTTAACCATTATTGAGGATTATATGAATGTACCGGAAGAACTAAAATATACGGCAGACCATGAATGGATTAGGGTAGATGAAAATGTTGCAAAAATAGGAATAACCGATTTTGCCCAGGGAGAATTAGGCGATGTTGTATATGTTGATATCGATCCCGATATTAAAGAATTAACTAAAGGCGATCCGTTCGGTACTATTGAAGCAGTAAAAACAGTTAGCGATCTGAATGGTCCGCTTTCAGGTAAAGTAACTGAAGTTAACAATCTGCTTGTGGATAATCCTGAAAAAATAAATACTGATCCTTACGGCGAGGGCTGGATGATAAAAATTGAAATTATTAATCAATCAGAAATTGCCGGTCTTCTTGATAGCGGAGCGTATAAAGAATTAATTGGTCAGTAGTTTTATTCAGTAAAGTAAACTGTTTTTATGAAACCCGCTTCTCCGTAGGCGTCCTCCGGACAACGGATTTTATTTTCTTAATACCTTATTCACTAAAACCTTAAATGCATAACAGGGAAACAATACTAATCATCGATTTTGGCTCTCAGTTTACTCAGCTAATAACGCGGAGGATAAGGGAAGCAAACGTTTATTCCGAAATTTATCCTCACACCATCTCTGTAGATAAGATTAAAGCAATAAAACCAAAGGGAATTATCTTTTCCGGCGGACCGATGAGTATTTACGATGGCGGAGCCCCGGAAATTGATAAGGAAATTCTTAATCTTAAAATTCCTGTGCTTGGAATTTGTTATGGGCTACAACTCATCTGCATAAACTTTGGCGGCAAAGTGGAACCTGCTGCCGATCGTGAATACGGTAAAGCTGTTCTAAGAATTATTGATGATTCAGATATCCTCACTGGTATAAATGATGCTTCAGTTGTTTGGATGAGCCATGGTGATTATCTTACAGAAATGCCTTCCGGCTTTAAAGTTATCGGCGAGTCCGATCATTCACCTATTTGTGCAATTTCAAATGATGTAAAGAGAATCTATGGTTTACAGTTTCATCCCGAAGTTGTGCACACCGAAGAAGGTAAAAAAATAATAGATAATTTTCTTTTTGAAATATGCAACTGTATCGCAGACTGGACAGCAGAGAGCTTTATAGGTGAAATGATTGAAAGTATTAAAAATGAAATAGGAGATGCCAAAGCGATCTGTGCTCTCAGTGGCGGAGTTGATTCTACTGTTGCCGCGGTGCTGATTAAAAAATCAATTGATAAAAATCTTATCTGCATTCACATCGATACCGGGTTAATGAGGAAAAATGAAAGTGAAAAGGTTAGAGAGTTATTCGATGAAAAATTAAACCTTGAACATATTCATGTTGATGCATCTAAAAGGTTTCTAAAAAAACTTAATGGAGTAAGCGATCCCGAAGAAAAAAGAAAAATAATTGGCAATACTTTTATTGAAGTTTTTGAAGAAGAAGCTAAAAAGATAGAGAACGCAAAATTTTTAGTCCAGGGAACTCTTTATCCTGATGTTATAGAATCGATGCCTGTAAAGGGCGCATCGGTTACTATTAAGACTCACCATAACGTTGGCGGATTGCCTGAAAAGATGAACCTGAAATTAATTGAACCATTCCGTGAACTATTCAAAGATGAAGTTAGAAAAGTTGGCAGGCAATTAAATATTCCGGAAGAGTTTATTATTCGGCACCCGTTTCCGGGTCCAGGTTTGGCAGTAAGGATTTTAGGTAAAGTATCCGAAGAAAAACTTGAAATTCTTAGGGAAGCAGATGATATATTTATAACTTCAATTAGAGAAGAAGGCATTTATAAAAATATCTGGCAGGCATTTACAATTTTATTACCCGTAAACTCTGTTGGAGTTATGGGCGATGCAAGAACTTACGAGAACGTTCTTGCTCTTCGTGCGGTTACCTCGGTGGATGGTATGACTGCCGACTGGTACACATTTGAGCACGATTTCCTGGCTGATGTTTCTAATAAAATAATTAATAAAGTAAAAGGAGTTAACAGGGTTGTTTACGATGTTAGCTCTAAACCGCCTGCCACCATTGAGTGGGAGTAAAATAATTGCAAATTGATTACAGAGCCCAGTATAAAGTAAAAACCGCCAGAGAGTTTGAAGCACAAAACAAACCTCTTCATGCAATTCAGATTTATCTTTTGTTAGTTAACGAATATCCTAAATTTACAGAACCATACTTCCGGCTTGCAGAGATTTATGAAAACCTGGGCAAATTAAACTCCGCTATAGATCTTTTTGAAAAGATTTCAAATCTTCAACCGGATGATAAAGATGTAAAGCTTTATTACGGGCAATTCCTAATCCGGAATGCTAAATGGGAAAAAGCAATTGAGGTTTTAAGCTTTATTTCTTTGGAAGAAGAACCGATAGTATTTTACTTTACAGGATATGCTTATTTTATGCTGAAAGATTTTGAATTAGCAAAAGTTAATTTTCTTAGTTTTATAATTTCGGATGAACAACCGGAAATTATACAGGAAGCATTTCTTTATCTTGCAAAAATTGAAATCGAACTAAAAGAGTTTGATAACGCATTACGTTATACAAAGAGAGCAGAAGTTTTATTTTCGGATTTTTGGGATCTGCATGTTATTTATGCGCAGGTTTACTTTAACCTGGATATGATTAACCACGCAATAAAATCAATAGAAAAAGCTTATAGAATTAATTCTAAAGAACCTACGGTTTTTGTTTGGGCAGGAAAGATTTATTTTAAGAATAACGATTATAAAAAAGCTGAAAAATATTTTACAAAATTTATAGAACTGGGTGAAGATATTTCTTCAGAAGACTACACGCTGCTGGCTGAAGTATGCCTGCATAATGGTAAATTCAGGGAAGCAATAACTTATTTCGATTCTGCAGTTAAGCTGGACCCGAAAAATAAAACTGCGGTTGAAGGAAAAAATAATGCACAAAATCTTCTAACTAAATATTCGATTTCCGATGCATAAAGTTTTATACCTGGCTATAGCGCTTTCATTTATCTTTTTACCTGTTTCATTATCCCAGAATTTGAAAGATGATGAAGTAAAGAGACAATTCAATCTTGCTGTAAACCTGTACAATGCCGGTAGTTATTATCAAGCCCACTCAATCTTTAACAAAATTATTGATGACTACGAACTTAATAGCAGAACCACTGCATCTTATTTTTTTAGCGGCAAGATTTACATTGAACAGGAAAGATACGATGAAGCAGAAAGTTTAATAACAAAGTTTTTAGAACTCCATCCCTCCAGCAGCTATGCTGATGAAATGAGGATGATGTACGTTAAACTTTACCTTCAACAAGAAGATTATTACGGTGCTTTAAGGGAGTTGGCATTCCTGGTGGAAAGAACCGACTCTGAAAATTACAGGGATAGGGCAAAAAGTATCGGAGAAAAAATCGCTTATTATTACCTTAGCTCCGTACAAATAAAACAACATTATGATTCCTATACTGGCAGCATCGTAAAACCATTCCTTCTGCTGCAATTGGGCAAAGCATTTAGTAACGAAGGCGATTTGATAAATGCTAAAAAATCGATATCGGAATTGATAAATAATTATCCCGGTTCGGAAGAATACACGGAAGCTGTAGACTACTATAGTTCTCTTTCAGATCGAACAATTATAAATTCATCTGCAACACTTATAGGTGTTATTTTACCATTGCAGCGCAGCTCTACCGGGCAAATCACTTCAATTGCATCCCTGGAAATACTGGAAGGGATTAAATTTGCTTTATCTGAATTTAACCTTGGGCGGGAAGAAAAAATTGGATTGGTGCTGCGCGATACAAAAAATGATGTGGATGAAATTAAAAGAATAAAAAATGAGTTTGCAAATAACTCCGCAATTAAGGTTATCCTTGGTCCTATTTTTAGTAACGAGGTTAGAACCACCTTAAATGAATTTATAGATGTAAATATTCCTATTATTTCACCCACAGCAACAGACGATGATTTAACTTCGATAAGCGACAATTTTTTCCAGGCGAATCCTTCATTCTCACAACGTGGAAGGATAATGGCTCAGTATGTTTACTTTGTAGAGAACAAAAGAAATATTTCTATCCTGAATGCTATTGAGGGTTATTCACCTTTGCTTGCTGCTACTTTTGCAGCTGAATTTGAAAGACTTGGTGGACAAATTTTAGTACGCAAAACTTACAGCAGTAAAAGTTTTCAATTAGAGCTGCCCGTTTCCAGGATTGCATCAGATTCATTAGAGCTGGAAGGAATTTATATTCCCCTTGCTGATAAAATTGATGCTCCGTCTATACTCTCGCATCTGGTGCAGAACGAATTAAATTTAACTATTTATGGTAACCAGGATTGGTTAATTGCAAAAGGATTTGAAACTTCCACCGAACTTAGTAACAAGATAACTTTTTCATCAGATTATTTTATTGAGTTTGACAGTGATGATTTTCAAATCTTTAACGAAAGATTTGCAAATATAACCGGGAAGGATGTTAACCGTAATGTGTTGTACGGTTACGATACTGCAAAATATTTACTTACTGTGATGCGCAATATTAATAGCAACAGAATAAACATTCGTAATAAAATAATATCCGGGTTAACGTCTGCAGGATACCATAATAATTTAGCATTTGATGAGATGCGCATAAACAGATTTTTAAATATTGTAAGATACAAAGACGGAGTTTTTCAACTTGTAGATAAATTCCGATCTGGCAATTAACAAAGAAAGGAAAAGTTATAGCAGGAGTTAAAGATCTTCCGCCGGATGACAGACCTAGGGAAAAATTACTCTTAAGGGGTGCACAAAACCTTACTGATGCCGAACTTGTTGCAATTATTTTGCGTACCGGTACTAAAGGAAAATCTGTGCTAAACATAGCACACGATCTTATTAACCAGGATAGGAATCTGGCTGGTCTTGCTTCAAAAACCCTGGAATCGTTTAAAAAGAATGTTGGAATTGGAAACGATAAAGCAGCAACATTACTAGCAGCTTTCGAAATCAGCCGGCGTGTACTTTCGCAATCTAAATGGTCTTACGAATCTAAAATAACCTCTCCGGAAGATGTGGCAAATTTGTTCATCCCGATTCTAAGAGATGAGTTAAAAGAAAAGTTTATTGTTGTATGTCTTAATTCTGCAAATAAAATTATTAAACAGGAAACTATATCAACTGGCAGTTTAAATTTCAGCATAGTTCACCCGCGCGAGGTATTTAAGGTTGCAATAGAGTCTTCATCTGCAAGCATTATCCTAATTCACAATCATCCAAGCGGCAACCCTGAACCAAGTAACGAAGATATTGCCATCACAAAAAAAATAGTGGAAGCGGGAAAAATTATTGATATTCAGGTTTTCGATCACCTGATAATTGCGGGAGGCGGATTTACCAGCTTTGTTGAACGAAGATTAATTTAGAGCGTATTCATAATTGTTAATTTGGAAATTGTTCTATATTTAATTATATAAGGGCAATAGAATTGGTTTTTACTTACCATTCTTAGAAGGAGATAGCAAACTATATTCTTACATTTTATAATGTATATCTACTTTTAATTTAATTTACATTAATTTAATAATCGGAGGTAACATATGAACGTACTGAAAAATTTTAGAGCCCCCGTAGTCGCAATTGCAATATTAATCGGCAGTGCAATGATTGCTGGCTGTGGCGGGGTAAGCGAAGCTCAATTCGCTGAACTGTATGCACTTAGAGATGAAGTAAAATCTCTAGAAGCAGAAGCTAACAGGCTAAAAGATGAAAGAAGCCAGCTTGAATCACAGATTCAGGATATTAACCGTAGCCTGGCTGAGTGCAATAAGCAAAAAGAAGAAACAAGGGCTAATCTTGAAAAATTGCCTAAATAATTTCAATCGAATTTTTAAAATTTCTAAGATTAGGAGATAATTAAATGAAATTAGCTAAATACTTAATAGGAATTCTTTCCCTTGTTCTTCTGTTATCTCTCTCTGGCTTTGCTCAGGAAGAGATGACTTCCGATGAATGGGAAGCTGAAATGACCCGTCTAACGGGTAAGAAACAAGCTCTTACTGCTGAAATAGAAGCTTTAAATGCAGATCTTGATAACCTGAATGCCACTCTTTCAGGTCTTGAAGATCCTGAAGTTTGTATTGATGAGCTTTATGCAATTGTTGGAGCTACAAGGCAGGACGTTGATAACTTCAGAAATGCTGTTAACGAACTTGATGGTAAAATTAGAAGAAAAGAAGGACCAAAAGCCGACAGGCAGGCAGATCTTGATGCACTTAAAATGAACAAAATAAGTGCGCTGCCTGAATTCTTTGACAAAGTTCATAACCAGATGCAGAATGCTTTAGATAACTGGATTGAAAAACCTGACGTGATCTCTTACACCGTAGTTAGAGGCGATCATCTGTGGGGCATTGCAAAGAAAAAAGAACATTATGGAAATCCTTTTGCATGGCCGGTTATTTACAAAGCAAACAGAGAGCAGATTAAAGATCCTGATTTAATTTATCCGAACCAGGTTTTTAAAGTTCCACCACTTAGCGAAGAAGAAAAATCAAAGTACGAAAAGCTAAGAAGAAATTACAAACCTGCTCCAATTCAATAGAATTACATGCTTGAAAACAGAGTATAAATCACGGAAAAAACCCTTGTCTTGCTTTGATGAGGGTTTTTTTTATTTTAAATGAAAAAACCACAGCCTCTAACAGTGGTAGTTTACTTTTAATTTTACACGATGACTGCAATCGAAAAGAAAATAGTATTAGATAATGTTGAAATGCTCGACTTGCTGGGTATGAGCGATTCAAACCTTAAAGTTGTTGAAAACAGGTATAATACATCCATTACTGTTCGCGGCGATAATGTTATTCTTAAAGGCGTTGCCGAAGAGGTCGATCTTATCGAGAAAATATTTAAGGAAATGGTTTATGTTCTTAACACAAGTGGTAAACTGGAAGCCGGTGACGTAGAAACCATTCTTAATTTAACTGCGGAAGGAAAAGAGATTATTGATGAGAATGATTTCGAATCAATTGTACTTTACACTAAGAAAGATGTAATTAAAGCCCGCACTCCCGGGCAAGTTAAATATATCGATGCAGCACGCAAAAATGATATCTGTTTTGCCATAGGTCCTGCAGGTACGGGTAAAACTTATCTTGCAGTTGCGCTTGCTGTGGCAGCGCTTAAAAAAGGTTTGGTAAAAAAACTTATCCTTGCCAGACCTGCTGTGGAAGCAGGAGAATCTCTTGGATTTCTCCCTGGAGATTTTAGGGAGAAAATCGATCCCTACTTAAGACCTCTTTACGATGCACTTGATGATATGATACCATCTGAAAAACTCCGCAGCAATATAGAAAAAAGAACAATTGAAATTGTTCCGCTTGCTTACATGCGGGGCAGAACACTAAATAACGCTTATGTTATTTTAGATGAAGCACAAAATGCTACCGATATGCAAATGAAAATGTTTTTAACACGTCTAGGGGCAAACTCTAAAGCTATTATTACCGGCGATATAACCCAGATAGACCTTCCTGCAAAACAAATTAGCGGACTTGTACAAGCTCAGCAAATTCTATCAAAAGTTAAAGGTGTGGCTTTTGCTTATTTCGATAAGGGTGACGTGGTAAGGCACAAACTGGTTAAAGATATTATTGATGCATACGAAAAGTTTAATAACAACAACGTTTAAGCTTCTTACATTTCTTTACTTTCACTCCAATATTTATCCATTTCTTCAAGATTCGAATCGCTTAGTTTTCTTCCCGACTCAGAAATTTTCTTCTCTATATAATTAAACCTGCTGATAAACTTCTTATTTGTTTTTCTCAAAGCGTTTTCAGGGTTTACATCCAGGAACCTTGCATAATTTACCAATGCAAAAAACACATCGCCAATTTCCATTTCCAGCTGTTCGTGAGTTCCCTCTAATTCTGATTTATGCATCTCCTTAATCTCTTCAATTACCTTTTTCCAGACATCCTCTTTTCTCTCCCAATCGAATCCAACCTTTGCAGCTTTTTCCTGTAAACGGTGTGCACGTTGTAAAGCGGGCAGCATTTCAGGTACTCCATCCAGTAAAGAATCTCGTCCTTCACTTAACTTTATTGTTTCCCAATTCTTCTTCACTTCTTCTGAGTCTGCAACTTCAACATCTCCAAAAACGTGCGGGTGTCTTCTTATAAGTTTTTCCCGGATGGCTGAAATAACATCATCTATTGTAAAGTTATTTTTTTCTCCGGCAATAATAGTATGAAAAACAACATGAAGAAGCAGGTCGCCGAGTTCGTTTTTCAATTCTTCATAATCTTTTTTCTCAATTGCTTCAACAACTTCGTATGCTTCTTCAATAGTAGCAGCTTTTATTGAATCATTTGTTTGCTTCCTGTCCCAAGGGCATTCTTTTCTTAATCTTTTTACAATCTCTACGAATTCGTTAAATTTGGCATCGCTCATTTAAAATCCCTTTATAATCAAGTATATAAGTTTATTGATGTACTTTTTTTATTGAGTGCAAATTTAATTAAAATAATTTTAGAATATAGTTCAAACAGGTGATAAAATGATAGAAGAAAAAATTAAAAAACTGGGCTACACTTTACCTGAAACTGCAAAACCACTTGCAGCATACATTCCTGCAACTCGAACAGGTGATTATGTTTATACCTCCGGTCAGGTTCCGTTTGCAGACGGAGAGTTAAAGTACAGCGGAAAGATAGGATTTGACCTTTCAATTGAAGAAGGGCAAAAAGCAGCAGAATTATGTGCACTGAATGGATTAAGTGCAATAAAAAGTGAAATCGGTGATTTGAACAAGATAGAGCGAATTGTGAAAGTAACAGTTTTTGTCAACAGTGCCGATGGATTCACAGATCAGCCCAAAGTTGCAAACGGTGCATCAGAGTTTTTGGGGAAAATATTTGGAGAAGCAGGTAAACATGTTCGCAGTGCTGTTGGTGTGAATGAATTGCCTGTTAATTCTGCGGTAGAAGTTGAGATGATTGTAAAGGTGAAGTAAAAAAGGCATTAATTTAAAGAATGTCTTTCAGGAGGAAACTTGTTATTGCAGTAGGAAACATAAATAGAGTAAATCCATTAAAATATTAACAAGATTCTTTCTGAATGACAATTTCAGGTTTTAATTTATCAAACCACTTTTCAAATGACGAACCAACTCCAAAGTTTTTTGATATTTACTATTATCATTCATTAGTGATTTAATAACAGCGCTGCCCACTATTACACCATCACAATACGGCTTATAATTTTTTACATCTTCAACAGATGATATTCCAAAACCAACAAGAACTCTGTTGTTTGTACATTGGTCATAAGCATTTTTTATAAATTGAAGCTTGTCTGTATCAGCCGTTTTTCGAATGCCGGTAGTTCCCGTAACACTGACACAATAAACAAATCCCGAACTTTTCTCATCAATCAATTTTATTCTTTCGGTTGGCGTAGTAGGAGTGATTAAAAGAATTACATCCGTGCTGCTGAATTTGGATGTGAAAAAATTATCATATTCATCCAGCGGAATATCGGGAACAATTAATCCATCAACTCCAATTCTTTTCGAATCATCCGCAAATTTTTTAATCCCATAACTCAACAAAGGATTAGAATATCCCATAAGAATAATTGGTTTGTCAGTATGCTCGTTAATCTCTTTAACGTAATTCAATGTTTTAAAAAGATCAATTCCATTACTCAATGCTGTTTGGGATGACTGTTGAATTACTGGTCCGTCTGCTATGGGATCGCTGAACGGAAAACCAATCTCGAGCATATCCGCACCGGCGTCTAAAACATTTAGTGCAAGTTCCACGAAATTACCCTTTTGGGGGAATCCGGAAGTTAAAAAAACC
>JAZGGS010000144.1:0-3936 GCA_036480595.1 Ignavibacteriaceae bacterium | reverse complement strand
TAATTGATGGAAGCAATTTAACTGCTGTTGAATTACAAAATTTAATTTCAGAAATAAAAATTCTTTTGCCTGAACAGATAAAGAAAAATTATGGAAATGTTTTAAGCGGCAGAGAAGATATTATCCTGGGTGGAGCTATGATACTTAAAAAGATAATGAGAATTATTGATGTTGATAAGGTTATCATTAGTTCCAGGGGAATTCGATATGGTGCAATAATAAATTATTTAAAAGATAATTCTTCAGGATGAAAATCTTCTATAACCTTTTCAAAACTTTCCAAAAAGATATCGATCTCAGTTTTGGTAGTGATAAGCGGAGGTAATAATCTAAGGGTATTATCATTTGTAGAATTGATCAGAATATTTCTTTCTCTCATTTGTTCCACAATATCTTTCCCTGCTCCTGAAATTTCTATCCCAATCATAAATCCTTTTCCACGAACCTCCTTAATTTTAGCAGGATTTAAATCTTTAAACTCATTAAGCTTTTGAATTAAATATTCACCTAATTTTGCAACTGAACTAACCAGATCATTTTCAAAAACTTCATCCAAAACAACTTTACCCGCTGCACAGGCAACAGGATTTCCGCCAAAAGTAGTTCCGTGATCACCTGGAATAAATACATCTGCATAATCACCCGAAGTTAACAAAGCGCCTAAAGGTAATCCGCCGCCAATTGCCTTTGCAGAGATTATGATATCGGGAGTTATGTTGAAATGTTCAAAAGCAAATCCTTTTCCGGTTCTACCAATTCCACTCTGAATTTCATCGGCAACAACTGCAAAGCCATATTTATCCCTTAAATCTTTCAATAAATTAATATACTCTTGTGAAAGTAAATTTATTCCGCCTTCTCCCTGTATAAACTCTAAAAATATTGCAACAGTAGTATCATCAACATTTTGTTTAAGATCATTAAGGTTATTAAAATTTAATTGATATATTCCAGGAAGCAGCGGCTTAAACGATTCCCTGTATTTTTCCCGCGAGGTTAAACTAAGTGCGCCGTATGTTCTTCCATGAAATGAATTAGTAAGTGAGAATAATTTTCCATCCGGTCCATATTTTTTTCTAAGTAATTTCAGAGCAGCTTCTACAGCTTCTGTTCCGCTGTTAGTAAGAAATATTTTCTCCATACTGGAATGCTTTAACAATAACTCTGCAAACTCAATCTGAATATTAGTGATATAGTAGTTTGAGAGGTGCGAAAACTTTTCATTTTGCTTTTTTACAGCTTTAATAATTTTTGGATGTGAATGACCGAGAGCATTAACACCTAAGCCGGAAAAAAAATCAAGATATTTCTCTCCACCTGATGTATAAAGATAAGCGCCTTTACCATGAGTAATTTCCAGGGGAATCCTGCTATATGTATTAAGGAAATACTTTTTTTCTCTTTCTAAAAGCTGTGATATGTTTTTCATCTAAACTAGATAATAAAAATATATCGTGAGGAAAAATACAATAATAGTATTAAGAATCCGTTAAATATTATTGCAGATACAAGTGCTGGAATTACTTTACGGTAATGAACATAGAACG
Source organism: Ignavibacteriaceae bacterium (assembly GCA_036480595.1). Classification (GTDB taxonomy): domain Bacteria; phylum Bacteroidota; class Ignavibacteria; order Ignavibacteriales; family Ignavibacteriaceae; genus JAZGGS01. The sequence goes on along the minus strand of JAZGGS010000144.1, from coordinate 2,389 downwards.
CCGCAACGGAAAGGAATACACTCCATAATATTAGCAGAGATTCTACTGTAAATAAAGTGTATGCTATCATTTCTTTAATAACAAACGGAGAGGGATTGAGAGAGAAGATATAATCACCAAATATTATAAGTTCAATTGGGAACAAAACTACCAAACCGAACGCATGCGGTAACTGGGAATAAATGCCTATTGAAAAGATATCTGAAAACCTGGTGCTGAAACCGGAGGATAAATTAATGCGCGTAAAAATAAAAGCGAATAAAACCAGGGCTGCAACAAGAAAAGATAAAATTAAAATAAAGCTTACAGGTAAACTTGTTGCTGTTGTAAACCTGCCTATAGTTAGTAATGAAATAAACCTTGCATTAATCAGGAATTTAATTGATACAAAGAATAAAATGAAGAAAATAAAATTTTTATGGTCAGAATAAATGATTTGCTGAAATGCTTTTACAGGGCTTTCGATAAGCATACCTATAATATTCCACAGATCAAGATTGCTTATTCTATCCCTTATAAACGAATTACAATTTGAGCAGGTTAATGTATAATAAGGATTTTCTGAACTGCAATTCGGGCAGGTCATAATGTTCTTCATCTCTCTGCCTGTTTGTTATGAGAATAAATTACCGGGCGATTAAAAATTAAATCTTACTTTAAGTCTTGTACTTCCTGTTAAAAAATCTTCATCAACATTAAAATCAAACAGATGAGCATCTACGTAAGCATCAACCAAATTAAGCAAATAAACCAGAACAAGATAAATGGTAAAATTATCCCGCTGGTCTCTATAGAAATCTCTATTGGATTTATAAATCTCCTGACCTGTGTCGATGAACAGATTTTTATTTGTAACATACTTATCGTTATTCTGAACCCATCCGTAAACAAACCAAGCGCCAAGTCCCCATATTATGGGAATTTTGTAGTAGGATTCGTTATAAAACTGACCGAAGCCGGGAATGACTGCGCTTCGCAGCACTGCACCCCAGGGAGATTTTTTCATTACAAATATTGTATCTTCGGGAGTATCCCGGCTGGAAATATCCTGAGCCGAAATAACGGTTGATAAAAAAACTAAAAGAACCGCCGATTTAATTATAATTTTTATCAATGATTTCAAATAATTCAAATAACCGTTCCAGTTCTTCGGATGAGTAGTATTCAATAATCAGTTCACCGCTTCCATCTTTCTTTTGCCTGCAAATTACTTTAGTACCAAATATTTTTCTAAGCTTATCTTCTATATTACTTAAGTTGGCATCATCGGTTCTAATCCTGGTTCTAATAGTAGCAGTTTTTCCTTTTATTTCTTTGCCCGGACTTTCATTGTAATTTCTAACCAACTGTTCAACTTTTCGTACAGAGAGACTCTTATCAATTATTTTATTGAGTAGTTCAACCTGTACTTCTTCACTCGGCAGGTTTATTAAAGCTCTTGCATGCCCATAAGTAATATCCTCAGCAACAAGCCGCGCTCTAACTTTTTCAGGAAGCCGAAGCAATCGAATTGAATTGGCAATTGTGGTTCTGTCTTTCCCAACTTTTTCAGCAATTTGTTCCTGGGTAAGATGGCATTCATCCATAAGCCGTTTATAGGCAGCACCAATTTCGATTGGGTTTAGTTTTTCGCGCTGAATGTTTTCTATAAGTGCCAGCGCAAGCATCAGTTCATCCGAATCAACCTTAATTATATAAGCCGCAATTTCCTTGTATCCAATTTCCTTACAAGCTTTTAGCCTTCTTTCGCCGGAAACTAACTGGTATTTATGATCAGGAGTTCTTCTTACAGTAATGGGTTGAATAAGTCCATTGGAAAGAATAGACTTTTTCAATTCTTCCATAGCTTCAAGATCAAAACCGAATCGGGGTTGGTAAGGATTTTTTGAAATAAAATCGACTGATATCTTTGCAAGAACATCTACCTGTTTTCCATCATCATCTTTAACGGTTGATAGATCTTCCGTATCCAGTCCATTTTTTACATAATCCTGAGGTTTAATCAGTGCATCTAATCCTCTTCCGAGACCTGGTTTAATCTTGCTCATAGTTTAATTGCTATTAAAAAACTTTGAATTTCTCTCAAGTAATTCTGATGCAAGAGCCATATAATTTTTCGCTCCTGTAGAAATTGCATCGTAAAGAATTATCGGCTTCCCGTAACTTGGAGATTCAGCAATACGAACATTTCTGTTAATTACTGTTTTAAAAACTTTTTCACCAAAATACTTCCGCACTTCTTCGGCAACCTGGTGCGATAGCCTTAATCTTGTATCGAACATTGTAAGCAAAACACCTTCAATAGCTAAGCCGGGATTGTAATGCTTTTTAACTATATTAATTGTATTAAGTAATTGTCCTAACCCTTCAAGCGCAAAATACTCGCACT
>JAZGGS010000143.1:0-3235 GCA_036480595.1 Ignavibacteriaceae bacterium | reverse complement strand
TTCCTGGGCAAAAGAAAGTCCTGCTGTAATCAATAGTGTTATTAAGAATGTCACTACAAGTTTTGAAGTTTTGTTTAACAATTTTTACTCCTTTTGTTTCTGATTAATGTTATGAGTTAGCTTCATTTAAAAGTTTTTTAACTTCCTTCTTCTTAACTGTGTAAAAAATTGCGGGATATAGTGTTAATCCCATTATTAAACTAGTTAGTATACCACCAACCATAGGTGCGGCGATTCGCTTCATTACATCCGAACCGGAGCCCATACCAATTAGTATTGGTAATAATCCAAGCATCGTGGTCAATACGGTCATCATGATAGGTCTGATTCTTTGCGCTGCCCCTTCAAATGTTGCATCACGTAAGGCTTTCAAGGAGGTTAACTTTCCTTCTCTTTTTTTCCTTTCATAAGAAATATCCAGGTAAAGCAACATAATAACTCCCATTTCTGCACTAACTCCTAGGAGAGCAATTACACCAACCCAAACGGCAACGCTTGTCTTATAACCGGCAAAAAAGAGGAACCAAATAGCACCAACCATAGAAAATGGCAATGATAAAAGTACAATACCGGTTTTAGTGAATGATTTAGTATTTATATAAAGCAGGATGATAACAATTAGCAATGTAAGCGGAATGACCATGGCTAATTTTTTTGCTGCTCTTTCCATATATTCATATTGTCCGCTCCATACAAGAGAATACCCGGTAGGAATTTCCACATTTTCGTTTATTATTCTTTTTGCGTTTTCTATATAAGTACCAACATCGATGTCCTTTAAATCAATGTATACCCAGGCATTGGGGCGTGAATTTTCCGATTTAATTCCTGGAGGTCCTTTTTTAATTTCAATGTCGGTTAATTCCTCCAGTACAATATTGCCTCCTCCGGGTATTGGTACTAACACACGCCTGAGCGCTTCTATATTTTCACGGTAATCTCTTAGGTAACGAAGATTAACAGGATATCGTTCTAAACCTTCAACTGTTTTTGTGATATTCACCCCTCCGATAGCTGACATAATAACGTCTTGCACATCGCCGACCGTTAAACCATATCTTGCTACCGCAACTCTATCAATATGGAAATCGACATAATTTCCACCAACGGACCTTTCGGCATATGCAGATCGGGTTCCCGGGATTGTTTTAGCAACCTCCTCAATTTGTTTCCCGATCTTCTCTAATACATTTAGATCGGGACCTCCAACTTTTATCCCCACCGGCGTTTTAATACCTGTTGAAAGCATATCAATACGGGTTTTAATAGGCATAGTCCATGCGTTGGTTAGCCCGGGTATTTGGATTGCATTATTCATTTCTTCAATAAGTTTATCCGGGGTCATCCCTTCGCGCCATTCTTCCTGCGGTTTGAGCTGAATGGTAGTTTCTATCATTGAAAGAGGCGCCGGGTCGGTTGCAGTTTCGGCTCTTCCTATTTTGCCAAACACAGATTCAACTTCAGGGAATGATTTAATTATTTTATCTGTTTGTTGTAAAATTTCTCTGGCTTTTGTAATCGAAATTCCTGGAAGTGTTGTAGGCATATAAAGAAGATCGCCCTCATAAAGAGGCGGCATAAATTCCGATCCTAATTTTGAGAAAGGTAAATAGGTTACTAGCAATATTACAGTTGCGGCTCCAAATACCCACCATCTTCTTTTGAGTACAAAATTAACTATTGGCTTGTAACTTTTTGTTAAAAAACGTGTAATCGGATTATCTTGCTCCTTACGCATTTTACCCCGTACAAAATAACCAATAAGGACAGGTACAATTGTAATTGCTAATATTGCCGCAGCTCCCATGGCATAAGTTTTAGTAAATGCAAGTGGTTTAAATAATCTTCCTTCCTGCTGTTCCAAAGCAAAAACCGGAAGGAACGAAACAGTAATAACCAGCAGTGAATAAAAAATGGCGGGCCCCACTTCTTTAGCGGACTCAAGAATCACTGCCCAGTGCGGGCGCTGTTTACCAGGTGGTTTCTCCTGTTCGCGCACCATGTGTGAATGTGCATTTTCCACCATAACAATTGAGGCGTCAACCATTGCGCCAATTGCGATCGCTATTCCCCCTAAAGACATTATGTTTGCATTTATGCCCTGAAATTTCATTATTAATAAAGATGCAAGTATTGCAGTAGGTAGTGTAAAAATAGCTACCAAAGAACTTCTTACGTGCAATAAAAATGCGATGATGATAAAGGCAACAACAATGCTTTCCTCGGTTAGTTTTTCTTTCAGGTTATCAATTGCTCTGTGTATTAAAGATGATCTGTCGTATGAGGTAATAATCTGCACATCATCCGGTAAAGATTTTTTTAATTCTTCAAGTTTATCTTTTACCCTCTCAATAACTTTAAGTGCGTTCTCACCGTACCTCATTACAATTATACCACCCACAGTTTCACCCTCACCATTCCATTCAGCTAAACCCCTCCTCAGCTCCGGTCCGATGTTTATCGTTGCTATATTTTCTAAGTAGATTGGAGAACCGGAAAGAGGAGAAACTCCAATCGGAACTTGCCGTAAATCTTCAATGCTCTTAATGTATCCTAATCCTCGTACCATAAATTCGGTTTCTCCCATTTCCAATAATCTACCGCCTACATCATTATTACTACGTTTTATAGCCATTTTTATTTTATTCAATGGAATGCCGTAATAAGCTAATTTTGTAGGATCAACATTTACCTGGTATTGTTTTACGAAACCGCCGATGCTTGCCACTTCCGAAACACCCGGAACCGCGGATAATTCATATCTTAAAAACCAGTCTTGTATGGAGCGTAATTCCTGCAGGTCTCTTTTATCGGATTGAAGTATATATTGATAAACCCATCCTAATCCGGTTGCATCCGGTCCAAGCTGAGGAGTTACACCTTCAGGCAGGTCGCCTTGCATCGCGCTTAAATATTCAAGAACGCGGCTGCGTGCCCAATAGATATCTGTTCCGTCTTCAAAAATTATATAAACCATCGAAAATCCAAAAAACGAATATCCCCTGACAACTGTTGCATACGGGACTGACAGCATTTTTGTTGTCATCGGGTATGTAACCTGATCTTCGACTATTCTGGGACCCTGTCCGGAATAGTCAGTAAGTATTATTACTTGAACGTCACTTAAATCCGGTATTGCATCTACCGGTGTATTTACAACAGCCCATACACCTCCAAATATTATTGCTAAAGTGAAAATAATTACTAAGAATTTATTATTAATTGACCATTCAAT
>JAZGGS010000142.1:0-5036 GCA_036480595.1 Ignavibacteriaceae bacterium | reverse complement strand
TTGGTGATTGGAAGAGGTTCTACTATTGGAGAAAAGATATTGAATGATAAAAGAATTTCGCTTATTTCGGTAACCGGCTCTACTAGAGTAGGCAGGCATGCCGGTGAAGTAATTGCAAAAAGGTTTGGAAAATCTATACTGGAATTAGGTGGGAACAATGCAATTATTTTAACTCCCGATGCTGATCTGCAAACGGCAATTCCTGCAGTGGTATTTGGTGCAGTTGGTACTGCCGGGCAGCGATGCACCTCCACACGCAGGTTAATCATTCACGATTCAATTTATGATAAAGTAAAAGAATCTGTTATAAAAGCATATAATAGTTTGAAGATCGGCGATCCTTTGGATGAAGAGAATCATTGTGGTCCTTTAATTGATAAAAATGCTGTTAATGATTTTACTAATGCTCTGGATAAAGTAAAAGAGGAGGGCGGAACAGTTGTTTATGGTGGAGGAGTGCTTTCCGGAAATGGCTATGAATCAGGTTGTTACGTGGTTCCTGCAATTGTGGAAGCAGAAAATCATTACGAGATTGTACAGCAAGAAACATTTGCACCTATTCTATACCTTATTAAATACAGCAAAAATATTGAAGAAGCTATTGAACTTCATAACGGGGTGGTTCAGGGTTTATCATCTGCAATTTTTACCAATAACATGAGAGAAGCTGAAAAATTCCTATCCTGTGTCGGTTCGGATTGTGGAATTGCAAATGTAAACATTGGAACTTCAGGCGCTGAAATAGGTGGCGCTTTCGGCGGCGAAAAAGAAACCGGTGGCGGAAGAGAATCCGGTTCTGATTCATGGAAAGCTTATATGAGAAGACAAACAAACACTATTAATTTTGGTACTGAACTCCCGCTTGCACAGGGAATTAAGTTCGACATTTAGTCTTTTAACATTCCGATATTTAAAGGGAATGGTAGAATTTGCCATTCCCTTTTTTACTTATTTTCCGTAGTCTCGTTTTGAGCAACCGGTTGAAGTCTCTTTGAATCCCCTTTTTAAAACCATTTTACCGATCATACCAAATTGACATGCAATTATTTCTTATTATTCTAAAGATGATACATATTGGCGAGGTTGTCTCATGAAACTCCTCCTTGCAAAGCTTTGGTTCAATATTTGAAAACTATGGCTCAAATGAAAACTAAAGCTTAGAAAGACTGGTGGGACAATAATGACAACATTGGATGTGAAAAAATTAACCTCTTGCGGATCGGATTGGGAAGCAAATCAATATACACTGCTTAGCAAAGTTAAACTATGGACAGATCAAATTCGAAGAAACAAGTTGTTCCCGGCTCTCCATGAATCAATTCAACTTAGTAAAAGCTTTGAAGAAATTCTAAGAGAAAATCTCGAATCAAAATGGTGGTTCGATAGTGAAATTAGAGCACGAAGACTGAATGAAAGAATTACAGTCTACGAAAAAGCACAGCAGATTGGTTTCCAGCTGGATAAGCTGTTAGAGTTTGTTGAATGGGCTCTATATTTAAACAGACCTGTTTTAGAAGAAGGAGAAATCCTTAGAAGTTTTTTAGAGGATAATCTATCTACCAGGAAAATTACGAACCGTAAAAATTACCTTGGTAAAGGATATTTTACTCTGCCTGATAATAAAAAGGAAATGCTAAACATTTACTATTATGAAGTAAACTGGGATTGGCATAAAAATGAGATAATTCATAACATGGAAACAGAGCTAATCCGCTCAGTTCCATTCGAATCTATTAAAGGTACTGTTGAGGAATTGGTAATCGATTTTGTTAATAACCACCAGCAATTGTACGATCCTGTAACATTCATATTTGAAACGGATCTGGATTTCCCGTATGAAGAAACTATGCTGCCTATTGCAGAAGAAAAATTGCTGGAGGAAATTAAAGTTTATTGAACCTGTGATATCCCGCTTGATAACCTGATCATATCAGTAATTATTAATGCTGTTTCACTAATGAAGATATCAGAATCTTCTTCTTCTTCTTCATCTTCAGGAGGGATTTCTCCCTTTTCTAAAAGCTTAAGCCCTTTAATTTTTCTTCTTTCATTTTCTCTCTGGAATTCTTTTTCTTCCTTTTCTTCTTTCTCTCTTAACCGAACTTCTTCATTTAATGATAAAGAGTTCTTCTGTACCGCTTCATTATATTTAAGGATATCAGCTTTCAGGTAATCGAACTCAGGATTGTTATTTGTTCTTTCATCAGAGAGTTTAGATAACCTGGGAATTATTTCAGAAAGATCTCCGAACATTTTATATTCCGCAGCATCAATCTGATCCCACTTAAGTGCATTAGGTTCCGAGCTTTCACCAAACTCTTCAGGGTTAACATAAGAAGGAAATGTTATATCAGGTATTACACCCAAATTTTGCGTACTGCCTCCATCTATTCTATAATACTTTGCTATAGTTATTTTAACCTTTCCAAGTTTGTCTCTTTTATGCGATGCCATCCTGTTAAGATCTAACAGGTTCTGAACAGTACCTTTACCGTAAGTTTGTTCGCCGATTACCATTCCTCTCTGATAATCCTGTATAGCTCCGGCAAATATTTCGGAAGCAGAAGCACTGAACCTGTTAACAAGTACGGCAATAGGTCCGCCATAAATTATATCAGGATCCGGATCATTAACTATATCAACATTATTATCCATGTCTTTTACCTGCACAACAGGTCCCTTTTCAATAAACAATCCAGCTACTTCTACAGCTTCTGTAAGTGATCCCCCGCCGTTGTTTCTTAAATCGATTATTACACCGTCTACATTTTCTGTGTTTAACTCTTCAAGAAGTTTTTTTACATCGCGGGACGTGCTTTTATAATCCTTTTCACCTTTCCGCTGCCCTTCAAAATCAGTATAAAATTTAGGTATAGTAATTACGCCAACTTTATATGGCAGTCCTTCGTTAGTAATCTCAAATATTTCACTTTTAGCCGCCTGATCTTCCAACTTTATTTTATCTCTTACCAAACTAATTTCGATTGGTGTTGCATCCAATCCACCTTCTGCGGGCAGCACCTGCAGTCTAACAATAGATTCTTTAGGTCCTCTGATAAGCTGGACGACATCAGTGATACGCCAACCCACCACATCCACAAATTCACCGTCCTCTCCCTGTGCAACAGCAATTATCCTGTCATCAGCCTGAAGTACTTTTGATTTAAATGCAGGACCGCCTGGAATTATTTCAACAATTTTAGTATAACCGTCTTCAGACATTAAGCGTGCACCAATTCCTTCTAATGATAAGCTCATTTCTATGTTGAAATTTTCAGATGAAATAGGGGAAAGGTAATTTGTATGCGGATCTATTGCACCCGAATATGAATTCATTGCAAGTTGAAAAACATCTTCGCTGTTGTACTGGGATAATAGTCTTTCGTAATTCTCATATCTTTTTGAAAGATTTTTAGTGATATCTTCCCATTCTTTCCCATTCATTTTTAAACTCAGCGCATCATTCTTAATACGCTTGCGCCATAGCTCATTTAAATCGTTATACGTTTCAGCCCAATCAAAATCATCCCTGTTTGCGTGGAATTCCTCATCAATTGTATAATCAAACCCGGCAGACAGAATAGTATCGATGTAATCAACCCGAGCCTGCATTCTATCTCTAAACAAATCAAAAATATCGTAAAACGGCAGAAGGTTTCCATCATTTAAATTATCATCAAGTTTGTAGCGATATTCTTCAAGCTTATCAAGATCGGAAGCTAACAAATAGTTTTTTCCATGGTCTAACGCAGCAATATATTTATCATAAATTATTGAAGAAAGCGAATCATCAAGTTGTACATCTTTATAATGATATCTTGAAAGGATGGTAGAGATGAGCTGGTTTTCAAGAATATAATGATTTTTTGGTGTCAGCACTTCAAGTGTATCTATATCCATTTCGCCGGCAGAACTTGAACCAACAGATTCTGCTATGAAGAAATTAGTGGCAAGAACCAGCACAAGGATTACTGTAATTATTTTCATTGTATTTTTCAGTTTAATATTCAATTAATAAATTTATAACTAATAATAAAATTGTAAGCAGTAGAATTAAATGGAAATAATTTTCCATTAAAATAAACATTATTCAGAAGCTAAATAGTCTTTAAAAAATAGATCATCAAGGTAAAAATGATGAATGGCTTTAACAAACAGAAATAATTGATTATCCTATATGAATAAAAATAAGCTAAGATGCGTTAATACTTCTGTTAAATATATATTCAACGTTTTTAATAATCTGCCCGGCGCTAAAAATCTGCTCAATCTCTTCTTTACTTAAATGCTTCAGAACAGTTTCCGATTTTAAAAGTTCATCTTTAAGATATTTAGTTTTATCAGCCCATACATCCATAGCAGAAGTTTGAACAATTTTATAGGCATCTTCTCTTGTAAAACCTTTGTCAATTAATTTTAATAAAACAGTCTGCGAAAAAACCAATCCACGTGTAAGGTCTAGATTCTTTTTCATATTATCAGGATAGATCAGTAAATGCTTAATAAGTTTAATCATAAGATCGAGCATATAATCAAGCGCAATAAAACTATCAGGTATAATTATTCTTTCCACGGAAGAATGAGAAATATCCCTTTCGTGCCAGAGAGCAATATTCTCTAAAGCAGCCATAGCATTACCTCTCAGTATCCTTGCTAACCCTGTTACTCTTTCGCTTACAATCGGGTTGCGCTTGTGCGGCATTGCCGAAGAACCTTTCTGACCTTTAGAGAAATATTCTTCTGCTTCTAAAACTTCAGTCCTTTGCAAATGTCTAATTTCAATTGCAATTTTTTCAAGGGTAGCACCACTTAATGCCAGTACATTCATCACTTCAGCATGCCTGTCTCGCTGAATAACCTGTGTTGAAACCGGTGCAGGTTTTAATCCCATTTTGCTGCAAACAAATTTTTCAACTTTAGGCGAAAGATGTTCAAACGTTCCCACTGCTCCTGAAATTTGTCCAACACTTATTGATTCAATTGCATTGGTTAGTCTACTAATATTTCTTTTTACTTCTTCATACCATAGAGCAAAC
>JAZGGS010000141.1:0-14023 GCA_036480595.1 Ignavibacteriaceae bacterium | reverse complement strand
AATCAAGCAAAATTGTTGAGTTCGAAACGGAATCAACCGAAGAATATTTATTGTAAAAGGAATTAATTAATCGTGAGGTGTCTCTATCGAAAATAATATTCCCGATGTAAAAATTTTCGTGTTTTATTTGCCCGAAAGTGAAGGAATCAATTTTTGCTTTTATTATTTGAATATGCCGGAGTGCGCTTTTATAACCTTTAATAATTAATGTGTCTATATTAGTAAAATCTGTTGCCGAACTATTTTCTATGTTTGGCACTATAACAATATCGGCACGGGAAAGCATTTCGCTATCCAACCGCTTCATGGGTATGCTCACCGTTTGATCCACAACAAGCCATGGAACATCAAGATCATCAAGTTTATGAAGCGGGCTGGTTGTGTTTACCGCAATTATAATATCCGCACCCATGTCCTTTACAGTTTTAGCCGGGATGTTTTCCACCAACCCTCCATCTACGAGAGTAAGATCATCTTGTTTAACAGGGGAAAGAAAGAAGGTAACGCTTGAGCTGGCCCTCATAGCCCTGCCAAGTGAGCCGTTATCAATAATAACCGGGTTACCCGAAACCAGGTCTGTGCAGACTGCTCTAAACTTTATTAAGAGATCATCAAAACTATCCTTAGCATGAATAGGTGCCAGGAGTGTTTGAAGCGTAAGATAATTAGAGAACTTTACCCCTTCGTTAAAAGAGGTTGGTAAGATCGGCTTCAAACCGTCCAACCTTAAAGTAAATATTGCCCTGTCTTCAGTAACTTTCTGGTCAATGAATAACTCGGTTCTGCTAATTGTACCACCGATTGACAGCAGGTCTGCCCAATCAGTATTAATAGCAACCGAATCTAAATCGGTAACACTATAACCAGAGCTATAAAACCCGCCAACAATGCTGCCAATGCTTGTTCCTGCAATAAGGTCGATCTGTATTCCTGCTTCTTCAAGTGCTCTTAGTACGCCAATTTGTGAAAGACCTCTTGCACCACCACCGCTTAATGCAAGCCCAATCCTGGGGCTAAGAAGTGGAACTTCTTCGGTTAATCCAAAAGGTAACCGCTCGGTCCTTGTTTTTAGATTGATTATATGTTTTGTCTGTGCATAGGAAAGATTAATGATAAAAGAAATGAGAAGAAATAATATTTTCGCTCGGATAGTCATCAGGATAAATTTATAAGATAAATATTTCTGTGCCGGGAAAGATTATTATTTTTGTATTAACAAGGGTAATATTTAAATCACCTGCGTTTCTTTTTTTGTGCTTGCGACTGCTTTTCTGCTGATTCCATTAGTCTTGCCATAAAACCTTGTTTTTTACCTGCATCTTTTACCGGCTCCAGCTCCATGCCATCATGCTTATGATTAATGTAATACTGTTGTGCTATTGATAAAACATTAAACATAAAATAATAAAGATTAAGACCCGATGGAAATGTCATAAATAAAATAGTTAACATTACGGGCATTATATAGACGAGTTGTTTTTGTTTCGGATCTTTCATGGTCATTTTTTGCTGGAAAAAGGTAGTAATACCCATTAGCAGTGCAAGACCGCTTATCTGCTGAATTCCAAAGAGGGGAAGTTTAAACCCAAGATCATAAATTACATCCGGGTTTGAAAGATCTCTTATCCATAAAATGAACGGCTGCTGTCGTAGCTCTATTGCAGTTTGAAATAAACCCCACAAAGCAACAAAGATAGGCATCTGAAGCAGCAGCGGCAGGCATCCGCCGGCAGGGTTTACACCGTAAACCTTGTACAGCTTCATCGTTTCTTTGTTCATCTTCTGTGAATCTTCTTTATACTTCTCTTTTATTTCAGCTATCTTCGGCTGCAGAAGCTGCATCTTCTTCATCGATTGATAGCTTTTTTTGGTGAGAGGATAAAGTACAATTTTTATTATAATCGAAAAGACTATTATAACAAAGCCAAAGTTTGGTATAAAATTGTGAATGAAGTTGAACAGCGGGAGGAGTATAAACTCGGCAATTGGGCGTACAATAAATTTTAATCCAAAAAAACTTCCAAAGTCAACCAATGATTCTAGGTTGTGCCCCATATTTTTTAAACCTTCGTAATCAACAGGACCTATATAAATAGTGAATGATTGCTTTTCATGAATTGTATTCTTAAACGGAACTGTTATTCTTGCACTGTAAACTTCTTTTATACCCATGTTTGCCATGGGTTCTCTATATCCCTCAAGGTATGCACTTTCTACATCGGAAGGATTCTTGGGGATCATAATTGCAGCAAAATATTTATTCCTTACCGCCACCCAATCAATGCGCCCGTTAAAGTCTTCTGCTTCTTCTTCATCCAGCGAAGAAGCATCGAGTATTACCTGTTCATCGCCGTAATAAACACTTGTGTTTGAATAGTTAGCTTCGTTAACCGAGTTTTCTTCAACACCTCTTATACCGGTTCCCCAAACAACATCATATGTGCTGTTGCTAATCATATTGTTCATTCCAACCATGTCTATGTTGCTGCTAAAGTGGTAGCTGTTTTTATAAAAAACATATTGCTTTTGTATATACCTTCCTTCGGTAAAGGTTAGTGTAAACGAGATAGATAACGAGTCTTTATCAGATAACAGAAGCATGCTCTGTTTGGCATCGGTTTCAAAAATATAATCTCCCGTAATAACTGCTTTTCCATCGGTTGTTACAAACGAGAGATCGTAAGCGTTGCCCAACGAATAATTTATTAATTGAACGGAATTTTTGTAATAGTTTTCACCGTTTTCTCCGCGGGAATACCAATTATTAAACTTCTTAAGAAAAACTTTATGAATGTTTCCGCCCTTTGTAGAAAGTTCAATAATAGCAACATTGTTTTCTACAGTTATAATGTTTCCCGCATCGCTTGTATCGGTTAAAATATTCTCAAGTTCTGTTTTGCCAGGTTCAACATCTGCAGTTTCTAAACTTTCTTCGGGGATATTTGTTATCGGGGCTGTTTCATCCGGCGTAACAGGTGTATCCTGTACCAATCCAATAGAATCTTTTTCACTTCCTTGCTGTTCGGTTGGTTCGGGTGCATTTAGAAAAAGCCATACAACCAGTACGGCACCAATAAGTACAAATGCTAATGTCGTTTGCTTATCCATCAATTTTTCCTTTTCCCGAAAACTAATTTATAAGAACCGAAATTAGAAGCCATAAAATAATTGTTGAGGTGTGATCTAATCAAATAATTATAAACAGGTTTATTAATATTTATAAGTGTTAAGGTGTACAGAGTGTGTTATTTATTTTAAAAATAATGTCTGCTACAGCGCTGTTCATATCATTCAGCTTTACTATCTGTGTATTGTTTTGATTTATTGTGTTAAGTGAAAAAACAACTTTTAACAGAATATTTTTATTCAAGCAGGTTTCAGTAAGAATTTGTTTGTTTAATCTATACGATACTTTAATTAATCGTTTAACCCGGTTTCTCCAAACAGCGTTTCCTGATTTTTTAACAACTGCCGTGGCAATTTTAATCCCGTACTTTTTGCTGTTTTCATTATAAATATAAATAGCTTTAATCTTATTATCAGAGGAGTAGATAGTGTTACCATTTTTGAATATATTCTCAAAATCTTTTTTGCTCTTTATCCTCTCTCCAGCCGGTAGTCCATGCGGTTTCACATCATTTAAAAGTCATCACTAACAGTTAGTCTGGTTCTGCCTTTTGCTCTTCTCCTGGAAAGGATTTTCCTGCCGCTCTTAGATTTCATTCTTTCTCTAAAACCATGCTTGTTTTTTCTCTTCCTATTGCTAGGCTGATATGTTCTTTTCATTACTTTTCCTATTTCTCTAAAAAAGATTACAAAAATAAGCCCAAAACTTCAGATTATCAAGGAAAACTTACTGCTAATATTGATAGTATTTTGCTCTAATTATTTATAAAAAAAAATAAAAATTAATTTGCACAGATGATTAATACTTCCTATTTTCTAATTAGTAAGAACATCCAAAATTTTGTGGATAACTTGTTGAAAATGTTAACATGTGAAAACGTTTCACAACTTTTCCATCTTTTCATTTTTATCATAAACAAAATTTTCTGTGTACTACTCTTAAGCGCGGGGGTGTAATTTGTTTGTTTATAGTGTTTTGCGGCGATCCGCTTGATGTTAACAACTTGTTGATTTTTTAGTCGTGTAGTTAACTAATATTGCTAATTCTTTTGTTAAATTAAATAATTTATACTTTTCTGCTGTGGATAAGTTAATGCTTGATTCCGAATTTATTGATAACCAAACTAACACCGACCCTACATCTGTTTGGAAAGCTTGTCTTAATAAAATAAAAGGGAATGTAACATTAATGACCTACAACACATGGTTTCTTCCAATAAAACCAATGGAGTTGAAGGAATCCACACTTAGAGTGCAGTTGCCCAGCCAGTTTTTTTGGGAGTGGATTGATGAGCATTACAATTCGCTTATTAACAAAACCATTCACGAGGTTATAGGTCCCGGTGCAAAACTTTCTTACATTATTGCAGAAGACCTGGGCGATAGTGAGCTTACCGAAAGTGAAAGTTTTGTAAAACCAGGAAATGTAACTTCACAGGAAAAACCAAAACAGAATTTTGAATCAAAATTAAATTCAAGATATACTTTCGATAACTTTATTAAGGGTGAAAGTAACCAGTTAGCAAGAGCTGCTGCCGTTGCAATAAGTGATAATCCGGGCGGAACATCTTTTAACCCGTTTTTTGTTTACGGAGGTGTTGGTTTAGGAAAAACCCATCTTATACAGGCAGTTGGTAACGAGATTCTTAATAATCACCCGGGTAAAAAAGTTATCTATCTTTCCTCAGATATTTTTACAGTTGAATTTGTTGATGCTATTCAATCCAACAAAGTAAATGAGTTCTCAAGTTTTTACAGAAGCATGGATGTTTTGATAATTGATGACATTCAATTTCTTATTGGAAAGGAAAAAACCCAGGATCTGTTTTTCCATATTTTTAACACTCTTCATCAATCAAGAAAACAGATAATCCTTTCCAGCGATAAGCCGCCCAAAGATTTGAAAGGATTGGATGCAAGGTTAATATCCAGGTTCCAGTGGGGTTTAACTGCAGATGTTCAGCCGCCAGAACTTGAGACCAGAATTGCTATTCTTAAGAAGAAAGCGGAATCTTTCGGAATGATTGTATCGAATGAAATGCTGGACTATATAGCTTCCAATATTACTTCTAATATTAGAGAGTTGGAAGGATGCCTTATAAAACTTCTTGCTAATGCATCTTTAAACTCTAAGGAAATAACTTTTGA
Source organism: Ignavibacteriaceae bacterium (assembly GCA_036480595.1). Lineage (GTDB taxonomy): Bacteria > Bacteroidota > Ignavibacteria > Ignavibacteriales > Ignavibacteriaceae > JAZGGS01. The sequence continues at coordinate 8,749 of JAZGGS010000141.1, read as the reverse complement.
GCTTGCAAAGAAAACAGTAAAAGAAATTGCCACCAACCGGAAAGCAAATAATATTACAATTGAAACTATCACAAAAAATGTGTGCGATATGTTAAGTGTGGCTGAAAATAAAATAAGAGATAAAACACGCAAGAAAGAAGTTGTGCTTGCTAGACAGATTGCAATGTATCTTTCTAAGGAGTTAACAAAATCTTCACTTAAAACAATCGGATTGCATTTTGGCGGGCGGGATCATTCAACAGTTATTCATTCCTGTAACGCAATTGAGAGAGCAAAAGTTAAAGACAGCGCACTGAGCGAAATGATTGATAATTTAAAAGACCAGATAGAGTTAAGTTCCGCCTGACCAGCTACCGGTAAATTTGTCCTATCTGCTTTTAAGCCCTTTTTGGGCATTTTTTATATAAAATATAAATGTTGATAATTTGTTAATTTAATCAGAATAGTTTGTTGGTAAGGCTGTAATTGCTAACAGGGTGTTAATTTCAACACTTTTAGACACTTGTTTTCCAGTACTGATTGTTGATAATTGTTACTCTAAGTTGTTTTGGTAAATAGGATTTATATACTTTTCAACATACTAACAATGTAATTATTACATTTATTAAGTAAATATTAATATATAATTATAATAACTATCTTAATATCTAAAGCTGATTAATCAAAAATATAAATTATTCTATTTTTATTGACATTGAAATATATTTGGTCTAAATTTTGCTTTGGTGTATGATTAAACTCAAATTAATAACAACTTAGAGTAAGTAAGATGAAAAAAATATTAATATTATTTGTTTTAACCAGCCTATGTGCAATTACTTTTATAAGTTGTTCTACATCTGTAAATAATGGAATTACCTTCAATAACTTAGCATCAGGCGATATTCATATAAATTTTCGTGCTACTTTAACTACCGTTAAATCCGGAGAAACGGTTACCTTATCAAATCTTCCAAAAGGTACATTCGAATACAACACAACCTATGAAATACCTGCTGGTATGCAATTCTCACAGGAAGAGGGAGATATATCAGGTCAGTTGGATATTAGAGCAGGCACCAAAATTTTAATCGTTTACTCAAGTGCTATTTTAGAAGGTGTGTATACTATATCTGCAACCAAAACAAGCTCCGATGATCTTAGTGATACAGGAGATCCTAACCCTGTAGGACCTTAAAAAATCAACCTGATTTTGAATCCTTAAAAAACAGATTGTTAAACTTTCTGAACTGTTGTGATATAGGAAATTTACAAGCGCCTTTTAACATTAATTTCAGCAGTAATATATTGTAGTTGGACTCTCTTTTTAGTATTTTTCTATGTTTCAATAAGAGAGAGTTTTATGGAGTTTAAAGTAAACAGCAAAGTGCTGGAAAAGTTATTAGCAAAGGTAATTCCTGCCGTTCCTGCCCGCACGCCAATGCCCATTTTAGAAAATTTTTTATTTGAAATTAAAGACGGTTCGCTAACTGTTTGTGCTACCGATCTCGAGATTTCGTTAAAGTCATCTATCAATATTCCTTCGGATGAAAACGTAAGCATGGTTATACCGGCGCGCCTTTTGTACGATATTATAAGGTCGCTGGAAGAAACGCAAACAAACTTTCAAACCGAAGGAAATGCAAAATTAAAACTTTCTACTGAAACCGGAGTTTACAATATCGGGTATTCTCCTTCAGAAGATTTTCCCGAAATACCCGATGTCTCCAGGGAAAAAGAGATCGTGATGAATGGAAAAGATTTAAAGAGGGCAATTGACCAGACTTCATTTGCAATGAGCAAGGAAGATATGAGACCTGCTATGACGGGAACTCTTTTCGAGTTTACACAGGATGGATTAAAGTTTGTAACTACTGACGGACACCGGTTAGTTAAGTACATCTACAAAGATATTAAAACCGGAAATGGTGAGCAGTATATTGTTCCCGAAAGAGCTATTTCAGTTCTTTCTAAACAACTTGGTGAAACAGATGTTAAAGTGTATTTAAGCAAAACAAATATTTCATTTAATATAGGAGACCTGGAGTTTATATCCAGGCTAATTGGTGAAAAGTATCCAGCTTATAACAGTGTCATTCCGCTGGAAAATGAGAACATTGTAAATGTTAATAGAAATGAACTTAATTCGTCAATAAAAAGAATGATGCTTTTCTCATCTTCAAGTTCAAAGCAGGTAAAGTTTTCAATTAGTGATAACAATATTGAAGTATCTGCAGAAGATATAGATCATGGATCGGATGCAGTTGAAAACATAGTCTGCGAGTATAGCGGCGATTCGATGGAGATTGGGTTCAACACTCAATATGTTAATGATGTTCTTTCTCATGTTAACCACGAGAAAGTTGTATTTAAACTTCACTCACCAACTAAAGCTTGTATAATTGAGCCGGGTATAGTTGAAGAGAACGAAGAACTTATGCTGTTGCTTATGCCCGTAAGGTTGAATACATGATGATATGACCCTGTCCTCCTTAAGTTTGAAAAATTTCAGAATCCACACAGATACAAAGATTAATTTTTCCGGAAACTTAAATTATATAGTTGGTGGCAACGGCTACGGAAAAACATCTATATTGGAATCAATTTACTATCTCTGCACAACAAAAAGCTGCAGTTCTAAATCGGACGCAGAAGCAGTAAGTTTTGGCAGAGATGAATTTGAAATTTCCGGTAACTTTGAAGTTTTAACCAAAGATGAAGTGAAAGTGATATACTCAATTCCAGAAAGTAAAAAACACTATTTCCTTAATAGTAAACTTATTTCCAAAACAGCAGATATAATAGGAAAATTTCCGGTTGTGCTTTCAACTCCATTCGATCACTCAATTACGCAGGGTGTGCCAGGAGAAAGAAGAAAGTTTATAGACTCAGTAATATCTCAGGCAAGCGGCACCTACCTTCAAATTTTAATCGATTATAACCGCACCCTAAGGCAACGGTCTTCATTGCTTCAGAGCATTAAGGAAACAAAAAACCATACGCTTGGTGATGAACTTGGAGCATGGACAGAAAGACTCTTGCATGGCGGTTTGGAAATTATAAAACACCGGGAAGCTTTTATAAAAAACTTTCACCCGTTTGTGCGCAACTCTTATTATAGAATAATGGGCGAAGATGAAGAACCAAAAATCACTTATTACTTTTTGAATGATAGTTCCGAAGATGATATTGAAAACAGGTTTAAAACTTTATTGGATGAAAGATATCACGACGAATTAAGAAGAGCAACTAACCTGGTTGGTCCGCACAGGGATGATTTCATTTTCGAAATAAACGGATTAAATCTTAAAACATACGGTTCTCAGGGTCAGCATAAAACTTTCCAGGCAGTGTTAAGATTTGCCGAGTTTTGTTATCTTAAAGATGTAACGGGAAGAAACCCACTCTTTTTATTGGATGATGTATTTGGTGAGCTTGATGCAAACCGGGCTTCTAAAATAAGCGAATACCTGGGTGAAGTTGGCCAGGCAGTTATTACACTAACCGATTTTGGAAATATTTCGTTTCTTAAAACCGGCTTAAAAGATAAGGTTATAAAACTTAACCGTGGAGTAGTTGTAAATGCCTGATAGTTTTAAAAGCCTGGGAGATGTATTCAGAAGAGAGCCGGCTTTTAAAAATTTACGTGAGGTTGTTAAATCGTCTGATGTTGTTAATGATTTTTATAAAGTTTTTCCTGACTTTGAAAAGATTGCAGTACCACTTAAGGTGGACAAAAAGGTTTTAAAGTTAAGAGTTGAAAACCCAACCTGGAGAAGCGAAATGAAGTTTAGAGAAAAAGAAATTATTGAAAAAATAAATAAATTTTATAACGAAGAGCGAGTTAATCAAATAAGGTTTAGTAATTAAATTATGACAAAGACTAAAAAGAAAACCGACTACAGCGCAAAAAATATCAATGTTTTAAAAGGACTTGAAGCTGTACGTAAACGACCCGCTATGTACATTGGCGATGTTAGTTCCCGGGGGTTACACCATCTTGTTAATGAGGTGGTTGATAACAGCATTGACGAAGCGCTTGTGGGTTATTGCGATAAAATCTCGGTAACTATAAACAAAGATGAAACTGTAACGATAATTGATAACGGAAGAGGAATTCCGGTAGATAAACATCAAGAGGAAAAAAAATCTGCACTGGAAGTTGTTATGACAGTTCTTCATGCTGGCGGAAAATTTGATAAAAGCAGCTATAAGGTTTCGGGTGGTCTTCACGGTGTTGGTGTTTCGGTTGTAAATGCTTTAGCCGAATGGTTAAAAGCAGAGATAAAAAGAGACAGCAAAAAATATTACCAGGAATATAAAAGAGGTATTCCGGTTAAACCCGTTAAGGAAATAGGAAAAGTAAAAAGGGGAGACACGGGCACCGAAATAACTTTTATGCCTGACAAAGAAATTTTTACAACTACACAGTTTAAGTTTGATATTCTTGCTGCAAGAATGAGAGAGCTGGCTTATCTTAACAAAACAATAACCATTAAAATAAGAGATGAAAGAAACGGTGGAGAAGAAGAAACATTTCATTTTAAAGGCGGGCTGATTGAATTTGTTAAATACCTTGATGAGACAAGGCAGCCACTCCACAAAGCAGTTTATATTGAAGGTGAAAAAGATAAAACCCCAATAGAAATCGCATTTGAATACACCACCAGCTATGCAGAAAATATATTCTCTTATGTTAATAACATAAATACACAGGAAGGCGGAACGCACCTTTCCGGCTTTAAAACAGCGCTTACAAGAACGCTGAATAATTATGCTTATAAAAACAAATTAATTAAAGATGGAAAAGTAAGTTTAACCGGCGATGATTTTAGGGAAGGCTTAACCGCAGTAATCTCTGTTAAGGTTGCTGATCCGCAGTTTGAAGGACAGACAAAAACAAAACTTGGAAACAGTGAAACCAGGTCTGCCGTTGAAATGATGGTAGGCGAAAAACTTGCCGAATACCTAGAGGAGAACCCCCCGGTTGGTAAAAAGATTATCGAAAAATGTGTCCGTGCTGCTGAAGCAAGGGAAGCAGCAAGGAAAGCTCGCGATCTTACAAGAAGAAAAAATGCACTGGATGGTATGAACCTTCCCGGTAAACTTGCAGATTGCTCCATTACAGATCCGGAACATTGTGAAGTGTATATTGTTGAGGGAGACTCTGCGGGCGGCTCCGCTAAACAGGGCAGAGATAGAAGGTTCCAGGCGATTCTTCCGCTGCGTGGAAAGATACTTAATGTTGAAAAAGCAAAATTGAATAAAATTCTTGAGAACAACGAAATAAGAGCGATCATCTCAGCAATTGGAGCAGGGCTTGGGCCCGATTTTAATGAATCAAAATCGCGGTACGGTAAAATTATTTTAATGACGGATGCCGATGTTGACGGAAGCCATATCAGAACCTTGCTTCTTACTTTTCTTTACAGGCACATGAAAGATCTTATTACAGCCGGTAAAGTTTATATAGCACAACCACCCCTGTATAAAATTAAAAAAGGAAAAGAAGAATTTTATGCTTATGATGATAAAGAAAGAGCCGAAATTCTTAAGCGATTAAAAGTAAACGGCAAGGGGAATGGGAAAGATAAAGGAGGTGTTCCTACTGATGTTAAAGGAGTTGCAATATCTCGCTATAAAGGTTTAGGAGAAATGAATCCCGAGCAATTGTGGGAAACAACTATGAACCCGGAAACAAGAACCATCCTGCAGGTTACAATAGAAAGTGCAGCTACTGCCGATAAGATTTTTGAAACCCTGATGGGAGATGATGTTGAGCCTCGACGCGAGTTTATCCAGAGGAATGCAAAATATGTTAAAAACCTTGATGTGTAATTCTGTTTTATAATTAAAGAATTGTTAAACTATACTGAAACCTGAGAATATTTAATGGCAACCATATTTGAAAAAATAATTCCCGTATCACTAGAAGAAGAAATGAAATCATCCTACATCGATTATTCGATGTCGGTTATTGTTTCCAGGGCATTGCCCGATGTTAGAGATGGCCTAAAACCGGTACACCGCAGGGTACTTTACGGAATGCACGAACTAGGAATGGTTCATAACAAACCGCATAAAAAATCGGCAAGAATAGTGGGTGAAGTTTTAGGTAAGTTCCATCCGCATGGCGATACGGCAGTTTACGATTCAATGGTTAGAATGGTACAGGATTTTTCGCTCCGTTATCCTTTAGTTAGTGGACAGGGTAACTTCGGCTCTGTTGATGGCGATTCCCCGGCAGCTATGCGTTATACAGAAGCCCGGCTTGCAAGAATTTCCGAAGAAATGTTAAGAGACCTGGATAAAAACACGGTTGAATTTGCTCCTAACTTCGACGACACCTTGCAGGAGCCAACCGTTATGCCATCTTACCTGCCCAACTTGTTAATAAACGGTTCCAGCGGCATTGCAGTTGGAATGGCAACAAACATTCCTCCCCACAACCTTACTGAGGTGATTGACGGGCTTATAGCACTTATAAAAAACCCTAACCTCACCTCGGAAAAACTGATGAAGTATGTTTCTGCCCCGGATTTTCCCACGGCTGGAATTATTTATGGATATTCCGGTGTGAAGAGTGCTTATACTACCGGAAGAGGTAGAATAGTTGTACGTGCAAGGGCTACTATTGAAACACTTAAAAGCAGCAAAGAAAACATTGTTATAACCGAACTACCCTACCAGGTTAACAAAGCCAACTTAATTGAAAAGATGGCTGAATTGGTAAGAGCAGGTAAGCTGAGTGATATTTCAAATATTCGTGACGAATCTGATAGGGATGGGTTAAGAGTTGTTGTGGAATTAAAGCGTGATGCACAACCGGCAGTTGTATTAAACCAGCTCTTCAAGCATACACAAATGCAAAGCACCTTTGGCGTTATTATGTTGGCGCTGGTTAACGGGATTCCCAGGGTTCTTCAGTTGAAGGATATGATGCAGCACTTCCTCAATCACCGGATGGATGTGATTATTAGAAGAACAAAGTATGAGCTTGATGCTGCGGAGAGAAGAGCACACATCTTAGAGGGTTATATAATTGCCCTCGATAATATTGATGCAGTTATTCAAACTATAAAAAAATCTAAGGATGTTGAAACTGCCAGGAAAAATCTTGTTAAAAAATTCAAGCTTAGTGAAATACAGGCAAAAACAATACTGGAAATGCGCTTACAGCGCTTAACCGGGCTTGAAAGACAGAAAATAGAAGACGAATATAAAGAAACTATTAAGCTGATCGAGAAACTGAAAGGCATCCTTAAAAGTGAAGAAAAAAGAAACCTGATTATTAAGGAAGAACTTCTCGAAATCAAAAAGAGATATGGAGATGAAAGAAGAACAGAAATAGTTTACAGCACCGAAGATTTTTCTTTGGAAGATATAATAGCTGAAGAAGATGTTGTTGTTACAATTTCTCATAAAGGATTCATTAAAAGATTTCCGGTGAGTGGTTATAGAAAGCAAGGAAGGGGTGGAAGAGGTGTTACCGGTGCCGGCACTAAAGATGATGACTTTATTGAGCATATGTTTATTGCTTCAACGCATCAATATATTCTATTCTTTACCGATAAGGGAAAAGTCTTCTGGCTTAAGGTACACGAAGTACCTGAAAGCGGCAGGGCTGCAAGGGGCAGGTCAATTATAAACCTTTTGCAAAAAGATAAAGAAGAAAAAATAACTGCCTTTGTTGCGGTTAAAGAATTTACCAGTGATAAATACCTTATTATGGCAACGGAAAAAGGAACTATTAAGAAAACAGTTCTGTCTGCTTATGGAAATGTAAGAAAGGGTGGAATCAATGCCATCAATCTTGTCAAGGGCGATAAACTGATTGAAGTTAAGATGACGGATGGAAATAACGACATAGTTCTTGGAACAAGGAATGGGTTTGCTGTCAGGTTTAGTGAAAAAGATGTGCGCAATATGGGAAGAGTTGCTACAGGTGTAAGAGGCGTTAGACTTGGCAAAGGTGATATTGTTGTTGGGATGCTTGTTATTAAGCACCAGGGTACAAGCATTCTTGTTGTTACAAATAATGGCTATGGTAAACGATCCGACATTAAAGATTATAGAATTACCAGGCGCGGCGGCAAGGGAGTTATTACAGTTAAGACCACCGCTAAGGTTGGCAAGCTTATCGCTCTTATGGAAGTAGTTGATAAAGACGAGCTGGTTATAATAACAACAAAGGGAATGGTAATTAGGCAGGCAGTTAAAAACCTCCGGGTTATGGGAAGAAATACCCAGGGTGTAAAAGTAATTAATCTTAAAGATAGAGATTCAATTGCTGATATAGCTAAAGTTGTTAGTGAAGATAATGAAGTTGATTAATAAGCTGAAGTTATGATTAGTAAAAAAGGAGACGGTTTATGTCCCTTTTTTCTGTTACGCAGCAGCAATCAATAATCTCAAAGTATTGCTTCAAGGGAGCTTTTATGCGCTGCTATTGTTTTATCAAGGTCTTCCCTGGAATGTGCAGTTGAAATAAACACAGCTTCAAACTGGGCGGGAGCCAGGTAAATTCCGAGCTTCAGCATTTCATGAAAATATTTACCATAAAGCTCAGTATCAGAATTAACGGCGTCATTAAAATTTTCAACCCGCCCTTCTTTAAAAAACATGCAGCTCATCGATCCCACCCTGTTCATCGCATAGTTCTTTCCAATAGATTTAAGATTTTCTTTAAAACCATTTTCTAAATAAGAAGATTTTTTTTCTAACTCATCATATAATTCCGGGTGCTCTTTAATGTGGCATAATGCAGCAT
>JAZGGS010000140.1:0-4273 GCA_036480595.1 Ignavibacteriaceae bacterium | reverse complement strand
TTCTGAAAATATTCCCTGCCGATCCGCTTCGTTATACCCTGGCTGCTAATCTGCCGGAAAACAGGGATACAGATTTTCAATGGAAAGAATTTCAAGCTAAAAATAACAGCGAACTTGCAGCAATTTTTGGAAATTTTATTAATCGAACATTCACTTTTGCTCATAAACATTTTGATGGTAAGGTTCCGCCGAAAGGTGAACTTAACCAGATGGATAAAGAGATGATTAAAACCGTTTCAGAATATCCGCAAAAAATTTCTGAGTACTTTGAGCGATACAAGTTAAAAAACGGTACAAATGAAATTATGAATCTTGCCCGTGCTGGTAATAAATATTTTAACGATTCAGAACCCTGGAAAACAGTAAAATCTGATAAAGAAAAATGCGCAACAACAATAAATATTTGTTTGCAAACCATCTACACATTAGCAGAACTGTTTGAACCGGTTGTTCCGCATTCATCAAAAAAAATATTTAAGTTGCTTAACTCTGAACCAACTGAATGGCAAAAATGTGGTGAGGAAAATCTTCCTGCAGAACATAAACTAAACAAAGCAGAAATTCTTTTTCCGCAAATAGAGGATAAAATGATCAACCAACAAATAGAAAAACTCGGTGATAATGAATCCAAAAGCAAAGCTGAGAATCTTATTAATTACGATGATTTTATGAAGACACAGCTAAAAGTAGCTGAAGTTATTAGTGCAGAAAAAATTGAGAAAAGCAAAAAGCTGTTAAAGTTAATAGTAAAGCTGGATTCAGAAGAAAGGCAGCTTGTTGCCGGAGTTGCAGAATGTTACAAACCGGAAGATTTGATAGGTAAAAAAGTAGTGATAGTTGCAAATTTGCAGCAGGTTAAGATTATGGGCGTTGAATCCCATGGTATGATTTTAGCAGCCGAAAAAGAGAATGGGGAACTGCAAATCCTCTCTGTTGATAATTCTGTTAGCAGCGGAACCCGTGTAAAATGAAATTAATTAATTCAATTTATAACTAAAGGATAGTGATGAAAAAATTAATAATAACTTTCGTTCTACTAATTGCGGTAACCGGTTTTGCTCAACATCCGGTTGATAAAATTTCTCCTGGTTTGGATTTTGTACTGAATAAAACCGGGGAAAATGAAGAAGTGCACATCTGGGTTTTCTTTACCGATAAAGGAGATAACCTTGCAGAATATTATAACAATCCAACAACGGTTGTAAGCGAAAAATCATTGCAGCGTCGTTCTAAAGTTCTGGATGAAAACTCACTTATAAGTTTAACCGATCTTCCTGTAAACAAAAATTACGTTAATGAATTGCAGAACTCAGGTTTTAAGGTTAAGCATAGAACCAAATGGTTAAACGGCGTAAGCGGCTGGGCAACAAAACAAGTGATTGAAGAACTGACTAATATATCTTATGTAAAAGAAATGGATATAGTTCATAAGTATAAAACCGATTACTCGGTAGAAAAAAAAGTAATCGAAAACAATTCGTTGAATAATGAAAACCTCTCAAAACCCGGAAGTATAAATTCATTTGATTACGGAGAGTCGTTTACACAGGTTAATCAAATTACGGTTCCTGCTGTACACGATTTGGGTTACACCGGGCAGGGAATTACGATTTGTTCTATGGATGCAGGATTTGATAATCTTTCTCACGAAGTTTTTAGCACGATGAATATTATTGCTATGTGGGATTTTGTTGATAACGATCCTGATGTCAGCCAGGGCGGTTCGCATGGAACAAGTACACTTTCAACATTAGGCGGGTTTAAAGAAGGTCAGCTAATAGGTCCTGCATTTGGCTCAGATTTTATTCTTGCAAGAACAGAGGATATTTATAGCGAAACACCTATTGAAGAAGACAACTGGATTGCTGCTGTTGAATGGGCAGACAGTATAGGTGTTGATGTAACTTCAACCTCACTTTCATATCTTGAATATGATCCCCCACACCAAAGTTATACCTGGGAAGACATGGATGGGAATACTGCAAGAATTACCATAGCTGCAGATTTAGCTGTAAAATGGGGAATATTTGTTGTTAATTCTGCAAGCAACAGTGGTTATAATCCAAATCATAATACTCTTGGTGCACCGGCTGATGGCGATAGCGTTATTGCTGTAGGTGCTGTAGACGGCGGTGGAGCAAGGGCAAGTTTTAGCAGCGTAGGTCCAACTGTTGATGGAAGGATTAAACCGGATTTAATGGCAATGGGTTCTGGTGTTTATGTTGCAAGATCATCGTCTCCCACTAGTTATGGATACAGTGGTGGAACTTCATTTAGCTGCCCAATTCTTGCAGGTGCTTCAGCACTTATTCTTTCTGTAGATCCTACTTTAACACCAATGGAATTACTGGATTTCTTGAGACAAACCGCTTCCCAAAGTAACAATCCCGATAACCTGATGGGTTGGGGTATTATCAATACGCTGGCGGTAGTCAATTCGCTTGTTACCTCAGCTAAAGTTGATGAAGTACCGGAAGATTTTTACATCTTAAGAAACTATCCAAACCCATTCAATCCTTCTACAAAAGTTCAATTTTCTGTTCCACAACAATCTGATGTAAAAATAACCTTACACGATATGCTGGGAAGGGAAATAAAACTTCTTTTTGATGATGAGGTGGACGCTGGATTGCAAGAAATTGTGGTTGATGCCGGAAACCTTGCAAGTGGTGTTTATTTTGTAAGAATGATTGCCGGAATTTTTAATAAATCTATTAAAATTTCACTACTTAAGTAATATTTCGCCTGACCCGGAGTAAAAAAAGTCTTCGGGTCAGGCATTATCTCCCTTGCTTTTCAACTTTCCAATCCATAAAATTACCTTCTTAATTCAAATTATTATTTAGGAGAAAACATAAATGTTACTAAGGTATCTTTCTGTTATTTCATTTTCGTTTTTATTATTACTAATTGCATGCTCTCCAGAGCAATCTGAAGTAATTGTTGCAGAGCATGGAAAGTATAAAATAAGTATTGATGAATTTGAAAATGCTTATGCAAAAAATGTTGGTAGTGTGGAGAATGCAGAAAATTCAAGTTTGCAGGATTACTACGACTTTATGGACCTCTATGTAAAATTTAAAATGAAGTTGCGTGATGCTGAAGTCAGGGGTTACAAAACTGAGCCGGAACTTGAAGAAGAACTTGCAAATTATCAGTTACAGGTCGGGGTTTCGTACTTAATAGAGAAAGAAATAATTGAACCCGGTCTTAAGGATCTGTACGAAAAAAGAAAAGAGGAACTAAGAGTAAGCCATTTAATGATAAGACCCGATTCAACGGGTTTGGAAGGAGCAATGGCTAATGCTGCTCCCATTCTCGATAGCATTAAAAATGGTGCATCTTTTGAAGAAATGGTAAAAAAATATTCGCAGGATCAATTTTCTGCTCCCAGTGGCGGAGATATTTTTTATGTTACTGCAGGATTGCTTCCCCTTTCATTCGACGATGCAATGTATAAAACCAATGCCGGCGAAGTTTACGCGGAACCTGTACAAACTAAGTATGGAGCTCATCTAATTAAAATTACTGAAAGAGGACCACGCGTACCAAAAATAAAAGCCAGTCATATTCTTATTAGTTATTTTAATCCTGAGGGACAAATGGATTCGGCTGCCGCTTTACTTACTGTAGATTCATTGGTTGCCGAGCTTAAAGCAGGCGTTGATTTTGACGAACTGGTTTTAAAGTATTCTGATGATACTGGTACTAAAAATAAAGACGGCGATCTTGGTTTTTTTGAAAGAAGAATGATGGTTAAAGAATTTGATGAAGTTGCTTTTAAAATGGAAGTAGGTGAAATATCTGACCCTGTACAATCTAATTTTGGTTACCATATTATTAAGCTTACTGATAAGATGGAGTATCCTTCTTTTGAAGAAGAACGTGAGAACTTAAAGAAATTGTTTGAAAAGCAGCGTTACCAGGTAGAATATGATAACCTTATCGATTCTTTAAGAGTTAAATATAATTATAGTCTTAATGATGTAACAGTTGATTTGCTTATGGAAAAAAGTGATTCGGTAAGATTTGGTATGGAGTATCCTAACCTTGATCTTGTAAAGGATGAAGTGTTGTTTACTTATGCAGGAAAAATTGTAACTGCCGGTGAATTCCTTTTTAAAGTAAACAGTACCGGAACATTTACAGGCAAAGCAATTTTTGTTCGCGATGAGGTGATGACAGCAGTTAATAAAGTGAGTGAGGATCTTCTAAAAGAAGAGGAAGCTTTAAACCTTGATAAAGTAAATGCCCAGTTTGCTTCTCTGATGAA
>JAZGGS010000139.1:0-12938 GCA_036480595.1 Ignavibacteriaceae bacterium | reverse complement strand
TTTTTATAAAAAACAAATTTAGGTAAAGTAAATGTTCTTTCAATACCTATCACTTTATTTTCCGGGTGATACTCGCTTGTGGGTGAACCGTATAATCTTACTTCACTTACTTCATTATCAATAAACAGTATGGTTGCAGCTTTTGCAGATGACTTGGTCAAACCGCTTGGTCCTTCATCTTCAAACATATAGTAGATGCTGAAAACACTTCCTTCAAAATCTGCTCGCTTAATATTGCTCTCTTCAAAATACATCTGCAGGTTATTGGAGGAAGTCTGGTCGAATCTTTCAGGATATGTTTTGCTTTGTGAAAGCATGAACGCATTTTTGTTTACAACCAGCGAAGATATTTCATTATCTTCTAAATAAACAGTGATTGAGTCTCCCGTTAACTGCGAGTTTTCATACCAGAGAATGGGTCTTTCTCCTTCATCGTTCATTTTTTCTATAATGATCTTTTCATCAGTTTTTAAATAGAGAGTAAAATCATTTACAGAAGCAAACGCGCCGCGGATAATTTTAACCGAGTCTATGGCTTTAAAGATGCTTGAAGTGTCCCTTATTCCTTCCATCACTTCACATTTAATAATAAGCGAATCGATGCGGAAACTTTCCACGGAATCATCTTCGGCATTATAGATAGTATCGATCTGAAGCAGCACGGGATTTTCATTAATAAGCGTATATTTTTTTTCTGCATAATCCTCAAGGTGATCGCCGAAAATAATTGTGTTATTATCGTAACTAACAATCTTAACATGTCCATCTGCAATGCTTTGTTTTGTATTTCTAAAGTGATCTAAACTATCTGCAGTAATAACATTATTTTCATCGGCAATTGTAACATTCCCAACAGCAATGGCCCTGTCATCATTCTGAAAATAGGTAAGCTCATCCGCCGTAAGATTCATTACAGAATCGTGCAGTATTACGTTGCTTTCGAAAAAAGCTCTGTCTTCATTAAAATAATATTCACCGCTGTCTGCAGAAAGTATAACTTTTTGATCATCTAAAACAATACCCGAAACACTTCTAGTTGTTTTCGTATTACCGAAATAATGTCCCTGTTCAGTTTTTATAGTAAGACTATCCTGCTTAACAACAACATTACCAATTAATTCAGCTTCATTCCTGGATAGATATTGAATCACCTTGCTGCAGGTAATAACAACCTTTCCCTGGGTTAATGTTACATTACCAATTACTTCGCGAATTGATTCACCTTTAACTACTTTTCCTATAAGACTATCGCCAATAACCATTATCATTTCATCTCCTTCCTGCGCAAAAAATGTTGATGAGGAAACAGCAAGAAATAAAAAAGAAATGGCGAATACTTTTATCATTGAAGTGTATCGGTTCTTGTTATGTAAGTTATATTATAGATGATATAGTTTTGCAAGTGCTGATCCGATTCAAATCCATAGCCCTGAATTATTTCTTTTGGCGACATAATGGTTACAAATTTATCGGAAATTATTTTTTTATCTTCATACCTCCACATCATCTCTTCAGTTGTTACAACTATGCCGCTGTCGCTTACGGTTACAACACTATCCATCGCATAAAGATTATTAGTGTTTTCATCAACCTTGCCTCTTTTAGAAGTTAAGGTTGTAGTTTTAACTTCGTTCATATTATAAAAATCAACCTGAACTCCGCTGTCTAGCAATGTTTCTTTCGAGTGCGCATAAACCCGTAAATGCCCGGCAGTTAATATGGCTCGTGTTTTACCGGAATCTGTAAAGAATACTGTTGAATTCCAGCTTTCCTGAGCAGGGAGTTCATCTCCTTCAAAAGATGTGTTGATGGGAGGTTCTACCCTTTCCCTGGTACAACTACCTAAGAAAAGAAAGACAAGCAGTAAGCATATAAGTTTCATCTGCTCTGAAGACCAAGATTTAATAAATCGTGCAGGTGAACAATACCTTCCGGTTTCTTTTCATCATCCACAACAACCAGAGATGTAATTTTATATGTTTCCATTGTCTGCAATGCAAACGATGCAAGGTAATCTTTACTTGCAACTTTCGGTTCGACGGTCAAAATATCTTTTGCTTTTAATTCTTTTATCTCCATGGTTTTTTCCAGCAGACGTCTTAAATCACCATCAGTTATTATTCCTGAGAGCACACCTTTGGTATTAACAACGCAGGTCATTCCCAGACGCTTACCTGTCATCTCAATTATAATATCCTTCATCGGTGCATCTTCTTCAACGATGGGAACGTGCTCATTCTTAATCATTATTTCATCAATTTTAAGAGAGAGCCGTTTGCCAAGGCTGCCGCCCGGATGAAACAGGGCAAATTTTTCAACAGAAAATTCTCTCTTTTCCAGGAGTGCAACCGCAAGTGCATCTCCCATAGCAAGTGTTGCCGTAGTGGATGAAGTAGGTGCAAGATCAAGCGGACAAGCTTCTTCCTTCACGCTAATATCAAGGACGATATCACAATTCCGGTTAAATGAAGATGTTTTATTGCCGGACATTGCAATTAATTTTATTTCCATCCTTTTTAACATCGGGATCAACTTGACAAGTTCTTCGGTAGCTCCGCTTTTAGATACTATAATCGCCACATCATCTTTGCGAACCATTCCAAGATCACCATGCAGTGCATCTGTGGGATGCAGATAAATTGCGGCAGTCCCGGTAGAGTTTAAAGTAGCTACTATCTTCCTTGCAACTAAACCGGATTTACCAACACCTGTAAGAACAACTCTTCCTTTACTATTGTAAATAGTTTCAACAGCTTTTACAAAATTTTCATCAATACTTTTTTCCAGGTTTGAAACGGCTTCGGCTTCAATCCTGATTACATTTTTCCCATTCGAAATTATTTCCTTACCGGTCAATGTATTCCTCTTTTATAAAATATTATATGTTAATTAATCCTGGTACTTTTTGGCTAAAGCATCTATCTCTTTTATTTCAACTAATAGTTTTTCAAGATCGTTTAGTGGAAGCTGGCTTGCCGAATCGCTTAGAGCACTCGGTGGATCCGGGTGAACTTCTAAAAACAATGCATCAATTCCAATTGCAGCAGCAGCTTTAGCCAGCGGTTTAATAAATTTGGGCTGCCCGCCGGTTACATGTTGGTTTGCAGGTAATTGAACAGAATGAGTTGCATCCATTACAACCGGGTAGCCAAAATCACGCATAATAATCAGTGATCTCATATCAACCACAAGATTATGATAACCAAACGTTGTCCCTCTTTCTGTAAGCATTATTTTGTTATTGCCGGCCGATTCAACTTTTTCAATCGCATACTTCATATCTTCCGGAGCAAGAAACTGACCCTTCTTAATATTGATTGCTTTACCGCTCTTACCTGCTTCAACAAGTAATTCTGTTTGGCGCGAAAGGAAAGCCGGAATCTGCAATACATCCACAAGTGAATGAACTTTACTTATTTCCTCCGCATTGTGAATATCTGTTAGCAGTGGAAGACTAAGAGATTCTTTAACTTTACTCAAAATGCTTATTGCTTCTTCATCTCCAATTCCTGAAAACGAATTTAAGCTGGTTCTGTTTGCTTTCTTATAACTTGATTTAAAGATATACGGAATCCCAAGTTTTCCGGTAATTGCTTTTATTGTTTCAGCAGTAGTAAGAATCATTTCTTCATTTTCCACAACGCAAGGTCCGGCAATAAGCACAAATGGGTTATTTCCGCCTAATTTTATTCCTTCAATTTCAATCATTAGGTCATTTGGAGTTCAATTGATAAATACCCTGTAAATATAAGAAATATAAGTAATTGATGAACCTTAAAGTGCTATCCATACAGGTGCCAGTCACCTTTGGGGGAATATGCCTAAAAGGTGAGTGGCACATGATTCATCCCCATTCAAAGTAATAAACTACAATTCATCATTTATTTTTTGGAGCTAAGGGTAATTTATTGTAAAATCATTCCAATTTATTATCTTTTAATGCGTTAAAGAAAATGCCGGTAACAAAGAGCAGCATTTCAATTAAACAAATTCAATAAAAAAATATTATCCAATTGATGAAAAAATTTTTAATCCTCTTCTCACTTATCTCATTACTAATTTATCCCCAGCCAAATAAAGTAATGAGTGCATCTGAAATTAAGCTTGCGCTTAAAAAACTTAATGTGCTTGGAAGTGTACTTTACATTGGCGCTCATCCTGATGATGAAAATACAGCATTCCTGACTTACTGTTCTTCTGAAAAATTGTTACGAACCGGTTACCTTTCACTAACGCGCGGTGACGGGGGACAAAACCTTATTGGAGATGAGCAGGCAGAACTGCTGGGAGTTATAAGAACAGAGGAACTATTACAGGCAAGAAAGAAGGATGGAGCAGAACAGTTTTTTACACGTGCAATAGATTTCGGTTATACAAAATCGCCGGAAGAGACATTTAAATTCTGGGATAAGGAAAAAATCCTTTCGGATGTTGTATGGGTGATAAGGAAATTCAAACCGGATGTAATAGTAACACGGTTTCCAACCACGGGGGAAGGAAGACATGGACAACATACTGCATCAGCTATTATTGCCCTGGAAGCATTTCGTTTAGCCGGAGATCCGGGAGCATTCCCGGAGCAGTTTAAATATGTAAAGCCATGGCAGCCAAAAAGAATTTACTGGAATGGCTGGACTCCGGCTTTTAATCAAATGGAAATTTCTGCCGATACCCTTATTTCTGTAAACTTGGGAAGCTATAATCCCCTTCTTGGAAAATCGTACACAGAAATATCGGAGGAGAGCCGGAGCATGCATAAAAGCCAGGGTTTTGGTTTTGAAGCATGGCGTGGCAATTATTATAACTATTTTCTTTTTATGGATGGAAATAATGCTTCCACAAATCTTTTTGATAATATCGATGTTTCCTGGAGTAGAATTAACGGAACTGATAAAATAAGTACACTGCTTAAAGAGGCAGAGCATAATTTCGATGAAGAAAACCCTTCTGCAATTATTCCTTTGCTGGCAAATGCTTATTCAATAATTAATGAATTAGATGATAATTATTGGCTGCAAGTTAAAAGCCGTGAACTAATCCAAATAATAAAATCCTGTGCTGGCTTCTGGGTGGAAGCGATTGTGAATGAAAAAGTTTACACACCGGGAGATAAAGTAAAAGTCTCCACGGCAATTGTGAACAGATCAAGTTTAAACTTTCTATTGGAAGGAGTTCATCTAACCTACCAGCTAAATGATTCACTGCTAAACCATGAATTACAAACAGGAGAAATAATTTCATTGGAAAAGGAGATTCAAATTCCAGAAAATGTTAAAATTACTCAACCTCACTGGTTAAAGGAAAAAAGTGGTGGAAATATTTTTATTATAGAAGATCAGCTAATGAGAGATTTACCCGTTAGTCCTCCGCCACTTATGGCCCACTTTCGAGTTTCCATTGACAGCAGTAAGTTTATCTTTACAACACCTGTTCTCAACAGGGAAAGAGTTCCTACAAAAGGAGAAGTTTATTACCCGGTTTCAATTGCCGCACCGGTAACTGTTAATTTTGAAAGCAACTTATATCTTTTCCCATCAAATGAACAAAGAGAGGTGCGGCTCATCATTAAAAATCTAAAAGAAAATTCCAGCGGTAAATTATCTCTCACAGCTCCGGCTGGATGGAAAATTGAACCATCTGAAATCGAGTTTGAATTAGAGGGGAAGAATGATGAAAAACAGTTCATAATTAATGTAACACCGCCCATTGAAGTTGATGAAGCAGATATACAAGCAGAGCTGACAGTTGATAATAAAACTTACCGGAATAGTTTTGTAACAATTGATTATGATCATATTCCATTGCAAACAGTCTTCCCCCCCTCAATAGCAAAGCTTGTTAGATTAAATGATATACAGAAATTGGTTAACACAATCGGTTACATTGAAGGTTCGGGCGATAAAATTCCTTATTTACTTGAAGAGTTAGGTTTTGAAGTTGTTTATTTAAAAGATGAAGACCTTTCTAACGGAAATCTTTTTGCTAATGATGTTATAATCGCAGGGATAAGAGCATATAACACAAATAAAAGGATGAATATCTATCAAGATAAGCTTATGGAATATGTTTATAACGGTGGAACATACCTAGTTCAATATAATACTCTTGGGAAGAGATATGCTGAACCGGGTCCTTATGAGTTTAAGATTTCCCGCGACCGTGTAACTGAAGAAGATGCAAAAGTGAAGCTGTTAAATGCCAGTCATTCCTTACTAAACTTTCCTAATAGAATTACCGCAAAAGATTTTAATGGATGGATCCAGGAAAGAGGATTGTATTTTCCGGATGAGTGGGATGATAAATATGAACCAATCCTGGAAATGAATGATTTAGGTGAATCCCCTAAACAAGGTTCTGTTTTATATACTGAGTATGGTAAAGGAGTTTTCATTTATACAGGATTATCTTTTTTCAGGGAATTGCCGGCTGGTGTACCCGGCGCTTACCATCTCTTTATCAATATGATCTCCGCAGGAAAAAATATTGAATGATTCTTCCCAAAAAATAAATAGTGATAATAATCCCCCACCGGTTATGAAAACCTGGAAGCGTCTTTATTCTTTTGTTTTTATTAACCTAGTTCTGCTGGTTCTTATATTTTATTTGTTTACAAAGGCGTTTGAGTGAGCACCCTTGACTGGCTGGTGATGTGCAGTTTTCTTACCTTCGTGGTTTCTTACGGAACATGGAAAACCAGGAAGACAAAAGATATTGATTCATACATCCGCGCAGGAAGAACGAGCAGGTGGTGGACAATTGCGCTTTCAATTATGGCAACGCAGGCAAGCGCAATAACTTTTCTCTCCACACCGGGGCAGGCGTATGTTGATGGAATGCGCTTCGTACAGTTTTACCTGGGGCTGCCAATTGCAATGATAATCCTTTCTGTTACTGCGGTACCACTCTATAATAAATTAAATGTTTTCACAGCTTATGAATATCTTGAAAAACGATTTGATCTAAAGAACAGGATGTTAGGCAGTGCTCTCTTTCTTACACAGCGTGGACTCGCAGCCGGTTTCACTATTTACGCTCCTGCGTTAATCTTATCAATTATTCTTGGTTGGGAAATCAACATAACTATTATTTTAATTGGTACGATGGTAATTCTTTACACAACCGTTGGAGGAACAAACGCTGTAAACAAAACCCACCTTTTGCAAATGATAATAATTACAGCCGGAATGTTTTCGGCTTTCATTACAACTTACCTGCTTCTTCCACAAGATGTTTCAGTAATAGATGCTGCATATATCGCCGGGAAATTGGGGAAGCTGAACGCAATCGATTTTTCATTTGATCTTAGTAACAGGTACACTTTCTGGTCAGGAATTATTGGCGGAACGTTTTTAATGCTTTCTTATTTTGGCACCGATCAGTCGCAGGTACAGAGATATTTATCGGGAAGTTCAATTGCAGAGAGCAGGATGGGCTTGCTTGCAAACGGTATTGTAAAAGTGCCGATGCAGTTTATAATTCTTTTTATCGGTGCGATGGTATTTGTTTTTTACCAGTTTGTAACTCCTCCTCTATCTTTTAATACTGTGGAGACTAAGAACATTAAAAATAGTTCTTATGCAGTTGAATACAACAAACTTGAAGTTGAATACGATAATATTTATAAGGAGAAACAGGAAACCATCAGGCAGCTTCTCACTTCAATCGAATCGGGTGATGAAGATTTAGTTGATCAAAAAACTAAAGAAATGTTGGCAGAGCAAAATGAAGCATCGCTTATCAGGGAAGAAGCATTAGGTTTAATCCAGGAAGCAAATCCTGATGCGGAGACTAACGATACAAATTATATCTTCTTAACCTTTATTATAAACTTTTTACCAATAGGATTAGTTGGGCTTGTACTGGCAGCTATCCTTTCTGCTTCAATGTCTTCCACATCAGCTGAGCTTAATGCACTTGCAACAACATCGATAATCGATTTTTATAAAAGACTCGTAAAAAAAGAAGCGAGCAGCACTCACTATCTTAAAGCATCAAAAGCTGCAACCGTATTCTGGGGAATTTACGCAATCACCTTTGCACTTTTTGCACATCATCTTGGCTCTCTTATTGAAGCAGTAAACATTCTGGGTTCACTGGTTTACGGTACTATTTTAGGAATATTTTTAACAGCATTTTACTTGAAAAAAGTAACCGGTACTCCTACATTTATTGCAGCTCTGGTAGCAGAAACCGTGATACTTTATTTTTACTTTTTTACGGAAATTCCATTCCTCTGGTATAATGTAATTGGCTGTATCCTTGTAATAATCTTGTCTCTGCTAATAAGTTCATTCCTTAAGATGAATGAAAAAGTTATAAACAACTAACTATTAATATTGCTTCTTTGATTTGATTTTATATATTAGAGGAGTATTTATTTACGAAATACAAAGAGAAAAAAATGAACAATAATGAAAAACTTGGGATGCTTGTTGTCGGTATTTTCTTAGGAGGATTGATAGGAAGTACGATTGCGCTGCTTTATGCGCCTACTTCGGGTATAAAACTAAGAAAAAAGATCTCTGATAAAACCGAAGATATATTTGATGATGCTCATGAATTATACGACAGCAGTAAAGAAAAAGCAGAGGGACTACTAAAAGAGGGGAAAAAGAAAGCTGCCGATTTAATCCTTGATGCAAAAAAAATAGTACACAATTAGTTTATTCTACTCTTGGCAAAAGAAAGAAAGAATCAAATCATCCGTGCTGCTGCAAAACGTTTTGCACGGCATGGACTAGGCAAAACTACACTTAATGAAATTGCCCGCGATGTAAGAATTGGTAAAGCTACCATCTACCACTACTTTACTTCTAAGGAGGATCTTTTTTATCAAACTCTTGAATGGGAGGCATCACAATTTATTTATGATATAAAAGCCATCTTTAATAATGAAGAAATTCCACTCGGCGGCAGACTGCTTGAATATTTTAGTTATAAAGAGACCGTTGCATCAAAATATAAACTACTATTTGATTTGATGCTGCAACTCTTCACCGATGATAAGTTTGAGACTGAAAGAGAAATTCTTAAAAAATTGCTTAAAGAAGAAGAGAAAATTGTTAAGTTGATTCTAAGCTCGGTTTACAGCGAAAGAATAGAAAGTATGGATACCGCCCTGCCTAATTATGTTACCACAATTAGCTGGGGGTTAATGTTTGGCAATATGCTTAAAACTATTGCAGAACCTGATAGAATTGTTGGTATGAAAGATGTGATGTTCAAAAGCTTAGAGAATATTTTAAGTTGATACTGCGACCAATTTTAAACTTGCTCAACATTCTCAATTTTTCTTTTTCTTCGGTTTAAAACCAATCCTGTGGAATGGATTTACAACACTGGTAGTGATGTTCCTTAGGTGCCCATTTATTCTTTTAAGAGAACGAAAATATAAAGCAAGAGAAACTGCACTCCCAACTTTAAGTGTTTCATCAACTTCATTAACTAGATCCATTAAACATTTGTCAGCTAATTTACTAACCCATTTATAATCTTTTAACAGTTCCCTGCCTATTTCCTCATCAGCATTTTTAAAACATTCAATGGTTCTTTTAAAACTATCTTCAACTGCATTCTCAATTTTAACCAGGTTCTCTTCGCATTTACCACCGTGTAACCTTGCAGCATGATTTACTGCAAGCTCAACAATGTTTTTTGTAAAATCTCCAATTCTTTCAAGATCAATAACAATACTAACAAGTACTAATCCTGAAGTAAGCTGATCTGCCCCTGTAAGTGTAAGATGATTAAAAACATCTTTACGTACTTCACGCTGGTATTTGTTTACCGCAAGATCTTCATCATTTATATCAAAGTCTACCTGGGCATGATCTTTATTCCTTAAAATATCTTTCGACTGGATATACATTTTATGGGTAAGATCCAGCATTTCGAAAGATCTTTGGTAAGCCCTGTCCATTAATGTATTTTGTTTAAAAACGGATAAAATTTCCTTAATCATCTTTTAACCTCAACTTGATAAATAAATTACTAATAAAGGTATTATAAAAAATATAACAAGCACAAATGCAATAGGAATAATTTTATTCCTAATAGAATATTCTGCAAATTTCCTTGCCATAGTTATTGGCACCTTCTTTAATGGCCACCAAAGAATTAATCCACAAGCATTAAACAATGTATGCGCAAATGCCACTGTAACGGCGGCTATATTGCCAGTAATTAATGCTGCTAATATCGCTGTAATAGTTGTACCTACATTTGATCCTAAAGTATAAGGGAAGATTTGCTCTAACGTTAATAACCCTGCACCGGCCATAGGAACAACCATGGAAGTAGTAATAGAGCTGCTTTGAACCAGCATTGTTAATACAATACCAACTAAAAAAGCACGCACGGCAGTTTTGAAAAGATATCGATCAAACCAATCCTTTGCACGAGAAACTACAATTACTTTAAGCGAAGATACCATATATTTTAATGCAATAAAGAGGAGCAATAATGCAATTGCAAACATTAACCAAGGCATATCAACAAAATATGGTTTTATTAATGTTACAACTGGTTTTGTCATTGCTTTAACAGGACTTAAGAACTTAAGTCCTCCCACCCCTGCAAATGCTTCTGCCATCTTTGTTGCAAATATTCCTAAGAAATTAGTGGCGATTTGAAGAGGGAATAAAATGAAAACAGACAAAACGTTAAAAAAATCGTGTACAACTGCAGATGCAAAAGCTCTTTTAAATTCATTATTTCTATTTATCTGTGGCAATGATGCAATAATGTTAGTAATTGATGTACCTATATTAGCTCCCATAACAATCGGGATTGCATTTTCTATTGTTAATGCACCTCCAGCAACCATTCCAACTACAATTGTAGTAGTTGATGATGAGCTTTGTATAATAGAGGTTGCAAGTATTCCTATAAAAAGCCCAACAAAAGGGTTAGTGGTGGTTGAGATAAGAGTTTCAGATAAGTCTTTACCAAAAAGCTTTAATGAATCCCCCATCATTTGAAGAGATAAGAAAAAAAGATACAGGAATATTACCAGCTTAATAGCAGCAATAATATTTGGGTACTTATCAAAAAACTCTTTAATTGCTTGCATAAATTAAACGGGTATTTGAAAAATATTTAAAAATATATTGCACACTGAAATCTGTATTTCTTTATGAATTAATATCTCTATTATTATTTATGCAATCTACAAAGAAATGAACAGTTTCAACAAGGCAGCAATGTTAAATAATTATTAACAAATCAAATCGGCTCGCTTATCTATTGATATTGTAACTGGTTTGTTTCTATATATCAACTGCAAAATCAATTATTTTTTTAAATTGATATAAACAGAGTTTTATAATTACGTGAAGCAGAGAATTTTATATATTTTTATAAAGGAATGAGGATGAACAAAATCTTAATATTTTTTGCCATATTATTTTTTTGCATTACAGTTTTTGCACAAGACAACGATGAGAGCGTAGGCAAGTTTAGCGGTAATATATTTGGGGATTACTACCATATAACAAAAAGCCATCGAACTGATATTTTAGACAACCATGGATTTTGGTTCAGAAGAATTTACTTTACTTATGATTATAAAATAAACAGTAATTTTTCAACCAGGTTAAGGTTTGAAATGAGCAACGAAGGAGATTTTACTTCGAAAATTGCTATGATACCTTTCGTAAAAGATGCCTGGTTAAAATATAAATTGGATAAGGTGCAGTTTATCCTGGGTATATCACCTCCTCCAACTTTTGCAGTTATTGAAAAAATTTGGGGCTATAGATCTGTTGAAAAAACACCTCTCGATTTGCAAAAGATGGCAAGCTCAAGAGATTTCGGTTTATCAGTTAAAGGAAAATTTGATGATAAAGGAGTTGTTAAATATCACCTGATGTTCTCAAACGGTTCCAGCAATAAACAGGAAATTGATAAAGGAAAATCGGGAATGCTCTCGCTTGGATTCTATCCATCTAAGGAATGGGTGTTCGAAATTTATGGCGATTATGCTGGTAAGAAAGGAGATACCGACTGGTACACCTGGCAGGCATTTCTCGGTTATGTAACTAAACAATTTTGGGCAGGAATGCAGTATGCCGACCAGACAAGAGAAAAATCGGAAGATGGTAATGAAAAGTTAAGAGTAGCTTCTATTTTTCTTGCGGGAGTAATATCGGATCAGTTTTCATTATTCGGAAGGGCTGATAAAACGTTTGATCCAAATCCGAATGGTGACGATATCGCTTTTATTCCTTTCGATCCAACCGCTAAATCAATTTTTTTTATAGCAGGATTGGATTGGCAGCCGGTAAAGGATGTTTCATTTATACCTAATATTGAGTTTATTAAGTACGAAGAAAACAGTGGAGGTGTTACACCCGGCAGCGACCTTATAGCGAGAATCACTTTTTACTGGAAGTTTAAATAATTAAACCTGCTCGTAAATTGAATTTGCTGGCTTCAGCTTTATTTTCTTACAAATTTATTATTTGCAAGTAATAACCTGCTTACTTAATTTAGACCAAAATAAATTTATTACTTAAACAGCAGACTATTTCAGATTACTTAATGCCTTCATTTTTCAATTCCTGGTTACCTTTTATATATCTCTACGGTGTCGGGGGCATATTCTTTTTTACCGGGATGTATCTAATCAAAAAAAGCGGCGCTATCGACCTGAAGATTAAACGCCATCGTTTCTGGTATAAAGTTATGTTCTTCGGTTTCTTTTATTTTGTTCTGCTTCACTTTCTTTTAACAGTTGCAGCGTTATATTTATAGGATGGACCAGCAAACGTTTCATAATATCGGAACTTCTACAGACTGGATTGTAATGATCTTTTACTTTCTTGCAATCATGCTTTTCGGAAGTTACTTTGGAAAGTACAACCGCAGTACAAAGGATTTCTTTTTTGGAGGAAGAAGATTTGCCTGGTGGTTAATTGCATTCTCCATTGTTGCAACAG
>JAZGGS010000138.1:0-8572 GCA_036480595.1 Ignavibacteriaceae bacterium | reverse complement strand
ATCATGTAACCAAGCTGTGAGATGGTGGAATAAGCTAAAACTCTTTTAATATCATTTTGCGTTAATGCAATAGTTGCAGGAATAAATGCAGACAAAGCACCTATCGCTGCAATAAACAACATAGCATCTGCAGTAAGTATACCAAAAACTCTTACGACTAAATAAACACCGGCTGCAACCATTGTAGCTGCATGAATAAGAGCGCTAACAGGAGTAGGACCTTCCATTGCATCCGGAAGCCAAACGTGAAGAGGGAATTGTGCGGATTTTCCTATTGCTCCGCAGAAGATTAATATTCCGGTAACAGTTAGCCAGAATCCGCTGTTAAACGGAAGGTTACCCTTTGCAATCTCTCCAAAAATTTCCTGGAAGGTAAATGTTTGATATGTTGCAAAAAGAATCAGCAATCCTGCAAGCATTCCAATATCACCAATGCGGTTAACTATAAATGCTTTTTTACCGGCATCGGATGCAGATTTTTTCTCGTACCAGAATCCAATTAACAGGTAAGATGAAATTCCAACTAACTCCCAGAAGATATACATCATCAGCATATTACTGGTTATTACAATTCCAGCCATCGAAAAAGTGAAAAGACCGAGGTATGCAAAATACCTGTTGTATCTTATATCACCTTTCATATAATCAACAGAAAAAAGATGAACGAGGAAACTTATAAGCATTACAATAACAATCATCAAAGTGCTTATATCATCTAAAAGAATACCGAGCGTTATTGTTATTGAACCTATTACGGGAACGTTTCCAAAATCAATCCAGACAAACTCAGAGGTTATATCTACATCTGCAAAAGAAGTTAATTTAACGTACAATAGTATACCTGATAAAACCAATGAGATGAACATCGCCAGGTTCTCAAAAATAAAAATCTTCGGAACTTTCTTTCCAAACAGCAGGGTTACAATAAAACCAAGCAGCGGCAGAAACAAAATAAGAACAGAATATTTTACCAGTAAAGATTCGCTCATTAAATCAATCTCTTAAAGTGTCTAATTCATCTACATTAATATTTACAAATGTTTTATAAACATTTAAAACTATTGCAAGCGCAATTGCTGCCTCGGCTGCGGCAAGTACAATTACAAATAGTGCTACAATCTGTCCTTGCAAACCAAAATTACCATAACGTGCAAAGGCAATAAAATTAATATTTGATGCGTTAAGTATCAGCTCAATACCCATAAGTACCATAACGGCATTCTTCCTTGTAACAACACCATAAATGCCCAGGCAAAACAGGATAGAACTAACAACTAAAAAATGTGTTAAACTTATTTCTAACATAATTACTTTCTTGCCATTGAAGCTGCACCGATTAATGCAATCAATAATAAAATTCCAAGTAGTTCAAAGATGAGGACATACTCTGTTATCAGCATAGTGCCAAGTGTTGTAAGAGTTGATTCAGGCATCTCCGAATCAACAACTCTCCATTCTGTGTTAAGAACAACAGCGCCAACAATACCTGTGAACAAACCAACGCCAATTGCAGCAGGAAGCGTATGAATAGTACCGGTTTTAATATCAACTTCTGTTATTTTATTTGTAATCATTACACCAAAGATTAAAAGTATAAGTATGCCACCGACGTAAACTATTAACTGAACGATTGCTACAAAGTCTGCCCCAAGCAGCACATAAATACCTGCAACACCAAAGAATGTAAATAGCAGGTTAAAAGCTGCGCGAACAATATTCCTGCTGGTAACAACAAACACTGCTGATACCAGAGTTACTGCAGCGAACAGGTAAAATATTATTTCGTAAACGCCCATTTACTCCTTTTCCTTTTCACTATCCGACTTTATTTCCGGTTCATCTTTTTTTGCAGCTTTCTCTTCAGCTCCGCCGGCGGTGGATTTTTTAGCTGCGGCTGCTTTTTCGGCATCTTTCTTTGCCTGCATCTCTGCAAAGTTTTTCTTTTTATCTTTTATTTCTTCCTGTGTAAGGGTTACAAAATCGTAAATAAAGCTGCTTCTTTCGAATTCAGAAAATTCATAAACGTCTGTCATATAAATGCAATCTGTTGGACATGGAAAGACACACAGTTCGCAATAGCAGCATTTAGCAATATCGATATCGAATTTTATTACCCAGAGAGCTTTCTTTTTGCCGTTTGAAGTTTTACCAAGATCTTCACCGGGAATTGATTTTACAGTTTCAATATCAATGCAGGAAACCGGGCAAGCGCGTGAGCATTGATCGCAGCCAATGCAGTCATCCATATTAACATAAAGGCGGTTGCGTTCGCGTTCGGGAAGTTCCGGTTTAACTGTTGGGTATTGTATGGTTACAGCAGGAACAAACATATGTTTAAACGTAACCCTCATCCCGATTAAAATCGTTAGCAGCCCTCCCCAGAATCTTTGTAAATAATTTATCATACTATAAAACTGTAATCAATCCAGCAATAATTAAAATTACAAATGCAAACGGGATCATATACTTCCAGCAGAATGCCATTAACTGATCAACCCTGAATCTTGGAAGAGTCCAGCGCAGCCACATCTGCACGAATATAAAGAATAAACCTTTTACCGTGAACCAGAAAAACTGTTCGAAAGGAACAAGCCACTCCCAACCAAGTGAATTACCAAGATAACCAAACGGAGATTGGAAACCGCCGAAAAATAAGACTGCAATTATTGCAGAAACAGCAAACATATTTGCATACTCTGCAAGGAAGAACATGGCAAACTTCATCCCCGAATATTCAGTGTGAAAACCTGATACAAGCTCTGATTCTGCTTCCGGGATGTCGAATGGTGTCCTGTTTACTTCTGCAAGCATACTGATAAAAATTACAAGAAATCCCATCATCATTAATGGAATAAGCAAAAATTTCTGTAAACCGAATTCGGGTCCGCCAAATATCATCCAATTCCAGAAGTAGCTGGTTTGCATTTCACTTAAAGTATAAAGGTTAACGGTGCCGGTTATCATTATAACAGTAAGTATTATCAGCAGTGTAGGAATTTCGTAGCTAATAATCTGCGCAGCAGCCCTCATAGCGCCTAAAAGTGAATACTTATTATTTGAAGCCCATCCAGCCATTAAGATTCCGGCAACAACCAATCCGGTAACGGCAACTATGTATAACAATCCGAGTTCTATCTGAGAACCGATAAACGCACCTGAAAAAGGGATTGCAGCAAATGCAGCGTAGCTTCCAACAAAAACCAGCACGGGAGCGAAGTTAAAAAGTTTCTTATCATTTGCAGAAGCTATAATATCTTCTTTTTGCAGAAGTTTTATAAGATCAGCTATAGTCTGAAGAATACCATGATAACCAACGCGCATTGGTCCAAGCCGGTCTTGCATATGTGCGGATACTTTTCGTTCAGCCAGTACAGCAACCAGTACAAACGGAAGAATGAAAAATAAGAGGGGCAACCAACCTTGTATAAACGCTGCTATTATTTCACTTCCGGTAAATTCAGTTAGCCAATCGTATATCATCTGTCAATCTCCCCTAAAACAATATCGATACTGCCTAGAATTGCAACAACGTCCGCAACCATCCATCCCTTGCACAACTCACCCATAACAGAAAGATTTACAAATGAAGGCGCACGAACTTTTATCCTGTAAGGATTAAGAGAGCCGTCGCTAATAATAAAATAACCAAGTTCACCCCGCGGGTTTTCTACTCGTGTATATATTTGTCCTGCAGGGGGTTTAACTCTTTTAGGAATTGCTGAAGTAACATCTCCACCAGGAATTTGTTCTATTGCCTGTTCTATTATTTTCAAACTCTCTTCCATCTCGCGTACTCTAATAATGTAACGATCCCAGCAATCACCTGTTTTTCCTCTTTCACCTGATCCAACAGGTATTTCATAATCGAACCTATCATAAATTGAGTATGAATCATTTTTCCTAAGATCCCATTTAACTCCGCTTGCACGCAAGTTGGGTCCGGTAATTCCATAATTTATTGCTGTTTCTTTTGAAAGAGCTGCAACGTTTGCAGTTCTATCAATAAAAATCTGGTTATAGGAAAGAAGATCGTTCAACTCTTTAATGTTTGGTCTGAACTCTTTTATAAAATCCCTTGTGAGTCTTATAAAATCAGGATGAAGATCTTGGGAAACGCCGCCAATCCATATATAATTATATAAAAGCCGTGCGCCGCAGGTAATTTCAAAAAGATGAAGAATTTTTTCTCTATCTCTAAAACAATAAAGAAACGGCGTGAAGGCACCAATATCTGCACCATAAGTACCCAAAGCCACAAGATGAGATGCTATTCGCTGCAACTCTCCCATAATAACACGGATATATTCAACTCTTTCCGGTACCTCAATTCCCATTAATCTTTCAACTGCAAGAACATACCCAAACTCGTTATACATAGCAGCAAGATAGTCCATCCTGTCTGTGTAAGGGATAACCTGCGGGTAAGTCATTGCTTCGGCGTGTTTCTCAAAACATCTGTGCAGGTAACCAATGTGCGGAATTACATTCGAAATAATTTCACCTTCTAACTGAAGCTCCAACCTCAGCACGCCATGTGTAGAAGGATGCTGGGGTCCCATATTCAAAATCATTTCTTCTGTCTTAAGTGCCATTCAGTCAATGATCCTTTAATCAGGTACTTTCATACCCTGGTAAAATTCAGGATTTTTATAATCTTTTCTTAATGGATATCCAGCTTCCCAATCGTAAGGCATTAATATTCTTCTTAAATCAGGATGATTTAAAAACTTAATTCCATACAGATCGAAAGCTTCGCGTTCGTGCCAGTCAGCGCTTCTCCATATTTCTGCAACAGAAGCAACTTCAGGATTTTCTCTTTCTGTGGATACCTTTAGCGTAATCTTATGATTTAATTCGATCGATTCAAGATTATACCAAACACTCAGGGTTCCGCCTTTTATTGTCTCAAGTCCCTTTTCATCTTCCTCTTTATCACCGTTGGCATCATCAACACCGGAAAGGTTCATCAACGAATCGAATTTAAGTTCTTCATTTTCTATAAGGAAGATGCAAATCTTATCAATCTCAAGGGGACTTGCTTCAATAAACGGTTCAACCGGTTTATCGGCTAACAATTCCGTAACGGAATCAGGAAATTTTTCTTTTAAGATGCTAAATATTTCTTCAGTGGATTTCATCTGTTTATACCTGTCCGCCTGCGGCGGAATTTATTATTTTTGTCAGTCCGCGGCGGCGGAGAATTCGCATATAATTAACTTTTACTGTGTAAGTATTTTTACATGCTCGTTTCATACGTTCTTATCACCAAAAGATTCGTTTCTTATTTTTTCCTGAAGTTTTAAGAGTCCTTCTAGCAGCGCTTCCGGGCGAGGCGGGCAGCCGGGCACAAATACATCAACAGGTATAACCCTATCAACGCCATTTAAAACGTGGTAACCGTGCTCCCAGTAAGGTCCACCACAATTTGAACAGCTACCCATAGAAATAACATACTTGGGATCTGGCATCTGTTCGTATAATCTTTTAATCCGGATTGCCATTTTAAGGGTTACTGTGCCGGAAATAATAATTACATCCGATTGGCGCGGGGAAGGACGTGGAATAACACCAAAACGGTCAAAATCATAATGTGATGCAGATGTTGCCATCATCTCAATTGCACAACAAGCCAAGCCGAAACCAACCTGCCATAGCGATGAAAGGCGCGCCCAGTTAAACAGGTCTTCTACTTTAGTAATTATTATGTTATCATCAGTAAACTGTTGATCTGATAGATTCATATTTTCTCTAATTAACTAGGATCAAATTTTCTTTATCTTGTTCGGAGGGAGGCGATTTTGTAATTACAGGTTCCTTAATTTTCGGTCGTATCCATTCAAGGTCACCTTTTCTCCATTCGTAAGCCATTCCTAATCCTAACAGAATTAAGAATATTGCACCAACCAGGTAACCGATAAATCCAAAATTCTTGTAAACCAGTGCCCAGGGGATTAGCAGGACAACTTCCACATCAAAAATTAAGAAGATAAGGGCTACAACGTAAAACCTAATATTGAATTTAACCCACGGAGAACCCTCAGGGTTTTCACCGCACTCGTATGTGGTTAACTTTTCACGAGTCGGGCGGGCAGGTCTGATGAACTTTGCAACAACAAGGGCAATGATCACAAAAAGAACTGCAGCTAGAATAAAGACGAATACTTTACCAAATTCTGTAAGCATAATTTCAAAAAATATTGCGTGAAAATTAACACTACTAAAAAGTAATGTCAAGAAAAGTTAAAAGTTTGTATGAAAAATTAGTATAAAAAGTGAAGTTGGTTATAATAAGAGTCCCGGGTCAGTAAACTTCACACAATTGCTACTAGCAAGGAGCTACGCCGGCGAACTTCATCCTAAAAAAATATTTAATATTCTGCCCATAATTTATTATGGAGATGAACAGATAAAACCACAAGATGCACGAACCGTTTAAACCGTTAAATTAAAAACAGTTAAAACAGCTAAAGTATATTAGTGTTTTACTGCGGAATAAATTCCGCAGAGAATAATACATTTAAATATTTCTTTTTCCTCTCCCCTTGTGGGAGAGGTTAGTCCGAAGGACTCCTTTGGAGGAGAGGGGCTCATAAATTGAGATAATTCCTGCAATCAATTTCAAATTGATTATCAAATTGATATCATATATATTTTAACCACAAAAAGCGAGTGATATTAATGTATTACCCAAATGTTATATTAAATGTATTACCCAAATGTGATATTTACTCAATCATTTCTAAAAATATTCTTTTATTCAACTATTATTTATTTAAGATAAGTTTAGTAGTATAGATAAAGTGGATTTAGTAAAACAATATATTATCCAGAGTTTAACTGCTGCTTCAAATAATTTGAGATTAAACTCACAGCAGATTGAAGTTGTGGCACTGCTCCGTGAGGCGATTCAGAATTCTGATGATGTTGCAAATGATATATGGGAGATGAAAAAAATTACGCAGCTTTCCACATTTGCAATACGTCTTAATGAAATATATAATTTCCTTACTCAGGGTAAAGTTGATTTTTTTAAAATTTCTGAAAAATTCAAAGAGCACAGCCAGTATCTCGTTAGAGATCTTAACCATTTGCTGGAAACAGTAAATCCCGGTTCTTTTAAAACTGCACTTAAAGTTTTAAAAGGAGAAACTGAGGAAAAGGAACAAGAGGGAAAAGAAATTGATGTTGATTTATCTAGGAGAGAAGCTGATCCGGAGGACCTTGTTATAAAGGAGAGTGAAGCGCTGAAAGCAGAATTCATTATGGAAGATGATAATGATGAAGACGAAGCTTATCATAATTTTGAACAGATAATACTTGAACCAATCAAATCGGTTGATACATTACTTAAAAATATTACATTGAAAAAAATAAATAATGTAGAAATCATAAAGTACGCAAATGTAATGAGCAGGAATGCGTCACTTTCTGAAAAGATTGGTTTTGATATAATTGCAAATATGCACAGCACAATTTCCATGGCGTTACAATTTATTAAAGCTGGAAATCTTCAGCCTTCCACAAACGTGATTGAAGAAATGCGTGCATGCCTTATAGTTATAGTTGCAATTATAAAAGGAAAAGAAGTGGATATTACAAACTATCTTAAAAAAGCTGAAGGTTTTGGTAAAAAAATTCAATTAATAAGTAAAGAAGGTGTTATTTAAATGAAACTGTATGCAATTATAATGGCAGGTGGCGTTGGTTCCAGGTTTTGGCCAAGAAGTAAAGAGAAAACTCCTAAACAATTGATTAAGATCTTCGGCGAAAACACTATGATACAGGATACAGTAGAGAGGTTAAAGGGAATTGTTGAACCGGAAAATATTATTATCATTACAAATAAAATTCAAAAACAGGGCGTACAAGAACAGCTTCCTTCTGTTCCGGTAGAAAATATTATTGAAGAACCTTTTGGTAGAAACACTGCTGCCTGCGTTGGGCTGGCATCTGTAATTGTTCAAAGCAGGAATGAAGATGCTGTGACTTTGGTGCTTCCTGCAGATCATATTATAAGGGATACAGAGGAGTTCCATCAAACATTATTAAGAGCTGCAGACTATGCAATTGAGTCGAAAGGACTTGTAACTATCGGCATAACTCCTTCGTGCCCGGAAACCGGCTACGGTTATATCCAGATTGATGAAAAGAAAGTTAAAGATCATTTTTATAAAGTGTTTACTTTTGCCGAAAAACCAAATTATGCAACCGCTGTAAGATTTGTGAAAAGTGGCGACTTCTTCTGGAACAGCGGTATGTTTATTTGGCGGGCAGACGCTATCCTGAATGAAATTAAAAACTATATGCCCGAACTTTTTGAGGGCTTGCAGACAATTAAAAAAGATATTGGAACTCCTCAATTTGATGAAACTCTTAATAATGTGTACGGGCAGCTAAAAAGGATCTCTATTGATTACGGCGTTATGGAACACTCTAAAAATGTTTTTCTTGTTAAAGGTAATTTTAGCTGGAGCGACGTTGGAAGCTGGGAAGCAGTTTACCAGTTAAGTGAAAAAGATGATGAAGGAAATGTTAAGGTTGGCAAAACTTACACCGAGCTTTCAAGTGATTC
>JAZGGS010000137.1:0-5848 GCA_036480595.1 Ignavibacteriaceae bacterium | reverse complement strand
ACATCTAGAATTTTGCCTGAAATTACCTGGCATAGTTTACCTTGCGCTTTATCACCAACCTGGTAATGCAATCCTCTTAAAGTTCCTTTTTTCGATTGTGAAATATTATCCTGAACAAAATTTATATCCAGACCAATTTCAGCGTATTTTTCTTTTCTGTATGATTCAAAAAAATAACCCCTGTCATCGCTGAACAGATCAGGTTCGATCAACAGGAGTCCCTCGATATTTGTTTTACTTACTTTCATTTAAACTGATTCTTCTTTTAATATTTTTTCCAGGTAATCCCTGTAAAGGCATTTTGGGATAGAGTTTATTAAAACCGAAAACTGTTTTATATTAATAAATCCCTTGTAATAAGCTACTTCTTCAATACAAGCAACTTTTAATCCCTGCCTGTCTTCGATAACACCAAAAAAATTGGAGGCAGCAAGCAATGCTTCAGGAGTTCCTGTATCAAGCCACGCAACACCCCTTCCAATTTTTTCTACACGAAGCTTGCCCATTTCCATATATTTTTTATTAACGTCAGTAATTTCAAGCTCACCACGAACAGATGGTTCGAGGTTTTTAGAAATTTCTACTACAGAGTTATCGAACAAGTATAAACCAGGTACGGCAAATTGCGATTTTGGAACAGCAGGCTTTTCTTCAATTGAAATAGCATTCCCGTCTTCACTAAATTCGACTATTCCGTACCTTTCCGGATCGTTAACCTGGTAGCCAAAAATCGTTGCCCCGGTTTTATTGGCAAGTGCTTTATAAAAGAAATCAATGTTACCGTAAAATATGTTATCACCTAGTATTAAGCATACCGGATTATCTTCACTAAATTTCTCTCCAATAATAAACGCTTCGGCAATTCCGTTAGGAGCCAATTGAACAGCATAATCCAGCTTTAGCCCAAGTTGAGAGCCGTCACCAAACAGTTGTTTGTATAGTGGCATAGTATTTTCATCTGATAAAATCAGAATTTCTCTAATTCCACCCAGCATTAGGATGGAAAGCGGATAATAAATTAACGGTTTATCATAGATAAGGGTTAATTGCTTACTATAAACTTTACTAATTGGGTACAGCCGCGAACCGGCACCTCCGGCAAGGATTATTCCCTTATAGTTGTTCTTATTATGTTCCTGTTTACTTTGTGGGTTCGTCATAGTCTTACAAATATAAAAAGATTCTTCATGATAATTACATTTTAGAGAGGGAAATAGAAGGTTGCAAAATTAAAGCAACGTACCACCCAAAATCATTATTGCAACAGTGAAATAGATAATTAATCTGGCTATATCAACTATTGTAGTTACAAGCGGGGCTGAGGAGGTAGCAGGATCCGCACCAAGCCGTTTTAAAATGAATGGAAGCATTGACCCGGATAAAGTTCCCCATAGGACGATTCCAATTATTGAAAGAGAGATTGTTATTCCGAGCAAAATCCAGTGTACACTTATGGCGGCAGAAAAATTAGCAAGCAGTGCAACTTGAAGGAAACCTAACAATCCTAAAATTAATCCAATCATTAGTCCTGATAAAATTTCTCTTTGCATAATTCGCCACCAATCGCTAAGAGTGATTTCGCCAACTGCCATAGCCCTTATAACTAATGTTGCTGCCTGTGAACCGGAATTACCACCACTGGAAATAATTAAAGGAATAAATATCGATAGCACTATGGCTTTGCTTATTTCGCTCTCAAAATATTCCATTACAATTGCGGTTAATATCTGGGCAATAAACAGAATAGTTAACCAAACTGCCCGCTTTTTTATCATTTCGAAGAGAGGAATAGTCGGGTATGGTTCTTCCAGGGCTTCTACAGCAGCAAGTTTATGAATATCCTCTGTCGCCTCTTCTTCTGCTACATCAAGCACATCATCCACAGTAACAATTCCAATCAGGACACCGAATTTATCTATAACAGGGAGTGCTATCCTATCATACTTTTTAAAAACTTCTACTGCTTCTTCCTGATCATCAGTTACATTTAAAGCCACGTAATTTTCATCCATTAAATCTGTAACTTTTCCATCAGGTGAGGCAAGGATAAACTCCTTAATTTTAATATCATCAAGAAGTTTATTTCTATCATCAATTACATAAACAATATTCAGCGTTTCGCTATCTTCAGCATTTTCCCGGATATATTTTAATGTCTCTTCAATTGTCCATGTTGGTTTAATTGCAATATAATCCGGTGTCATAAGCCGTCCCACACTGTTCTCAGGATAACCAAGCAGTGTACGGGCAATTATTCTTTCTTCTGAAGATAAGAGTTGCAATAACTGTTTTGCAGCCGAGCCCGGCAATTCTTCCAGCAATGCTGTACGGTCATCGGGAGACATATCGTTAAGTAATGTTGCTACTTCACCTTTGCCCATAGCTTTTAACAAATCCATCTGAATATCTAATTCAAGATGTTCAAACGTATCGGTTGCCAGCTCAATAGGAAGTAAACGGAAAACTATAACCGGTTCATTTTCTTGTAGTTCAACAATCAGATCGGCAATATCGGCAGGAGTCCAATCACTCAGGATCTCTTTTAATATGCTAAGCTTTCCCTCAGCAATAAGAGATTTTATTTCGGGTTGTAGCAACTTGCTTAGCATTTTAAATCCCTTTGTGTTTGTAACCTATTTCTACATTTTGTTCAATTTCTAATATAAATTGAATTAAAAAATAGCCCATTAAAGTGGGAAAAACAATTTACAATTTATCATATTTTTATGATAGCAATTCGTATAAACCATTTAATTGTTAAATTTGTGAAAAGTTATTGAAAAGAGAAATGAATATTGTTGTTGATGAAAATATCGCCTATGTAAAGGAAGCTTTCTCTGAGTTTGGAGATGTTCATTTAGTTGATGGCAGAAAGATTATAAACCAGCAGCTAAATAATGTTGATGCATTAATAGTAAGATCCATTACAGATGTAAACAGTAACCTGCTGGGTGGAACTAAAGTTAAATTTGTTGGAACCGCAACAATCGGCTCCGATCATATTGACCTGGAATATCTGGAGAAGAACAATATTACTTTTGCAGATGCAATGGGATGTAATGCAGATTCAGTTACCGAGTATGTTTTTACTGCACTATTAAAAATAGCAGTTGATGAAAATATAGAGTTGAATAAAAAATCAATTGGAGTTGTGGGAATTGGAAATATCGGCAGCAGAGTTGTAAAAATTGCTGAAGCGTTTGGAATGAAGATCTTTAAAAATGATCCTCCATTAGAAAGAAAAGGAATTGGGGAAAATTATGTTTCACTAGATGAAATATTGCAGGCAGATATAATAACCATGCATGTTCCCTTAAACAAAGGAGGACAGGATAACACGTTTCATCTTCTTAATAAAAAAAACCTGGGGCAGATACAGGAAAAAACAATTTTAATAAACACTTCGCGCGGCGCTGTAATTGATAACGATGCACTCTATAACATAATCCCGGATAAAAAGTTAAATAATATTTTAGATGTCTGGGAAAATGAGCCAGGAGTAAATATTGATCTTCTAAACAGCACCAAAATAGGAACCGCACACATTGCCGGTTATTCGCTGGAAGGGAAAGTGAACGGAACAATGATTATATATAATGCTCTCTGTAATTTTACAGGGAAAGCACCAAGCTGGAAACCGGTTTTACCTGAAGTTGAGAACAAAGAAGTTGTTTTGGATGATAACAAAAGCGATGAGTTAAAGCTTTATAATTTGTTAAGATCTGTTTATGATATTGAAGGAGATGATGTGCGAATGAGAAATATGATAAAAGTAAAACGGGAAGAAAGGGGAAACTACTTTGACCGGTTGAGAAAAGAATGTCCTTTAAGAAGAGAGTTCATTAATTACACGATAAAGTTAAGAAAAGAAAAACATCATTTAAAAAAGATTCTAGAAACCTTAAGATTTAAAGTGAAGGAATTTTAAAACTAATCTTCATCTTTTTCTAATTTAAACTCAATTGGTATATCCATCTGTACTTTTACTCTTTGCCCTCTTTGCAAGCCGGGTTTAAACCGGTGATAAAAAACTGCCAAACGAGCCGTTTCATCACAACCGTACCCAATTCCTTCAACTAATACTGCATTAAGTACTTCGCCGTCTCTATCAATAAAAGCACGAATTACTACAGTACCTTCTATCTCATTTTCTTTTGCCTCTTTAGGATAAGAGAGCTTTTTATAAATTGCCTTCATCCCGCCAATTGGCTTCGGTAAAACTTCTACAGAAATATAAAATGCAGGGTCATCCCCGTAATTATGTGCCTCTTCAATTGTAGGTGGCAGCGGGTTGTTCGGATCAACTTTTGTTTTATTTCTTTGTTTTTCTCTCTTTAGTTTATTTCTTTCATACGAGGCAAGAAGTTTTTCGTAAGCTCCGTCATCAAGTACTATTTTATCAACAACCAGAACTCCCTCTTCATAATACACATCTTCAATATACTTTCCTGTACTGTCGAATAAAGTTGTAGGTCCTTCACGCTTTCCGTTTTCAATGGTAAACATTTCGCGCAAGCTGCCAGTATCATCATAAATTCTTACCAATCCCTCAACTTTTCCGTTAACGTAAGTTAACACTTCTTTTTTGTTTCCATTCTCCCTGTAAAATATTGCATCACCGTCTCTTACTCCATGTTTATAATGGATATCTGATTTTATATTTCCGTTATCATAGTACAAAACGGTTGAATCAACCTGTGCAAATGTGCAAATAGTTAACAGAAATAATTTTAGTATTGTAAGTTTTGTCTTCATAAATAAGTATTGAATACGGCTGAAAAGATACTATTTAATTTTGAGTGATAAGAGGCATTAAAACAGCAACAAGAAAAATTAGAGCTGCAAATCCGAAGATTATGTAACCAATCTCGATATCATAGTTAAGTAACCCTATTTCATTTAAAAGGTAGTACCAGTCGTGATAAACTTTATTTCCGCCAAGCAGAGGAATTTTTTGTGTACGTGCATCGGCGGCATAAACACTTATGTTTATAAAATTCTGCCCCAGCCATAGCAGTGCAACCTGAACACCTGTACGATAATCATTCCTGAAAAAGAAACCTGCAATAATAGATGGGATGATGATTTGCATAAGTGTTCCGCCCAGGGTATAAATAAATTTTCCAAAGAATCTGAAAAAGAGATGCCCGGCTTCATGAATAACCAAATCAATATTATCCAGCAGCCCGTATTCACCCCGGTTAAAGATCCAGTAAAGCGCAATTGGCAAAATGATAATAGAAGGGATCCACCGTTTAATTTCATCCCACCCGGAGTACTCTTTTGTACGTTTTAAGTCAACCTGGTTATTTTTTTCTAATTCAGGATCCATTTATAATTGAATTATTTACGATCGATTTTTTTACTTCATACATAAAATAATTATAAACAACTCATCACTCAATACCACTTACAAAAAATTTTAGAAACCAATTTTCTAAAGGAAATCAGAAAAAACTTAAAAATAAGTATTGGTTGATCTGAGAAAATGGCGGGAGATCTTGCTAGGTACCCAAGTTGGTAAGATTTCTTGATTCATTCCCCCGGTTAATAACTGGGCATAGGTAGTTTAATAACTATTTTATTGTGTTTTTGTGATGCTGCTAAAAGTAAAATACTCTATTTTAATAGACTAACCTATACGAACACGTCACAAAGCCGGAAGTCGTGAGCACAAGTCCCGTTGTCCGATATATCTAGTGAATAGAAATCAAACTCAGTTAATCTTGGGAAGCCTCTTTCAGAATGTACGAATTCGATACAACTTCTAAGTTTGTTACACTCAATAAATTTTTATCTGAAATGAAAAAATTGATTAAATTGTTCATAAATGACAATTATTCGAACA
>JAZGGS010000136.1:0-3109 GCA_036480595.1 Ignavibacteriaceae bacterium | reverse complement strand
AAAGACCAATATCCGCAGTTTTTGTATAAGACAAAATTTCATCCTGGTTTATCTTACCTGCAAAAATAACCTGTTCATTAACTCCCATTTCCTCTGCAAGTTTCCTGTAATAATCTTCAAACTCTCCGTCACCAATAATTACAAGCAGACAATCTTTAAGTTCTTTCAATGCTTTGTACGTAGGGCGCAAACCTCTTCCTTGGTGAATAACTCCCTGGTAAAGAAGTATTTTTTTATTAGGATTAATATTGAATAACGACCTGAGATTATGTTCCTCCTCAGGTTTGTAATACCGTGGAAGATTTCGCAGCAGGATAGGATCATCTACTTTATATTTTTCTATCAGAAAATCGGAATCGAGTTTACCTGTTGTAATTATATGATCAACTTTTTTTATAAAAAGCTTTTCAACAATTCGCCAAAATCCCTGCTTTACTTTCTTCCCTTTTAATCCTGCAAGATGACCGAATAATTCACGCGAATCATAAAAAACCTTTGCTCTTTTTAGCTTACCGAAGATAACTGCAAACGGAAGCGTGTAAATATCTTCTGCAAAAATTATGGATGCTCTTGATGCCATTAAACAAAACTTTATGTGCCAGGCAAATTTTAGATAGAAGGAGAGTGAAAGAAATCCTTTATGCAGTTTGTAAATTGTAACTTCACCTTCCACCGGCTCAAAGTCTTTTGTCAACCAATCAAATCCAAGGAACTCAACTTCGTAGCCATTCACTTTTAAAGTATTGTACAGATTTTTACATCTTGTGTCGTAGTTAAGATTCCCAAGGAAGGTAATTAAAACTTTATTATTAGAACTCATATTATTAGTTCTTATTTAAATTTATACCGGAGAGTGTTTCGCATAACAGTCTTTGCATCAAATTTTTCTTTAAAATCGATAAGACTCATGCCCGGAGTCATCGGGTTATCCGCTTTCGTATCCTGCGAAACACCAATATCTACATACTTAAACCCGTTTTCCGTTGACCATTTAACAACTTCATACATAATTCTGTGAATTGGTTTAAGATGTTCAAACTCGTAAAGAAGCATATTGTAAAAACAAAGAGTCACTGTTTTATTACAAATGAATAAACTGGAGCCCGCAATAGGTTTATCTTTATAATAAAGCATGAACAATTTCAATTGGTCTGGCATTAGTTCCTTAAGCTTCATCAGGTCGTTGTAAGAATGAGTTGGCTTTATATCGTGTTTTGCTTTATTATCTAAAAGTATCGGATAAAACTGATCGTATCGTTCATTTATTTCAACTTTTATATCCGGGTTTTTTATTGTCTTCCGGATATTTCTTCTAACAGTTTGCTGGAACCTTGGCAAAATATCATCGTCACTGTTTAACCTGATTGCGCTGGAGATATAATGAAGATCATAGCTGAAGCCCTGCCACAGCATTGCAAAATCAAGATTTTCATTCGGGTGGTTTTCGTAGATTCTTGGGGCGCTTGTAAGTAGGAATTCTTT
Organism: Ignavibacteriaceae bacterium; assembly: GCA_036480595.1. Taxonomy (GTDB): domain Bacteria; phylum Bacteroidota; class Ignavibacteria; order Ignavibacteriales; family Ignavibacteriaceae; genus JAZGGS01. The sequence goes on along the minus strand of JAZGGS010000136.1, from coordinate 1,627 downwards.
GATCCCGTTTTCCTTTCCATATTCTAAAAGAGTTGAAACCATTACCATTGCTTGAGTAAATTTTACATCTTTTGTAACTATTGAGCCGTAACTTGCACCGATTGGAGATTCATAAAGATTGCCGATACGCGAGCCGGATAGAAGAGCAACAATAGTGTTTTTTTCTATAAATAGAAGATGGTTAAAATTAAATTTACCTTCCGTATGATAATCAAAGAATTTTTGTGAGTGGAAAATTGTGCCGTTGTTCGATTCCAGCACAAACCGATCCCACTTTTCTTTCCACTTATCTGAGTATTCTATAATCTCCATATAATTAATATTTTCTTAAAAGGAAATAAAAGTTACAAAATATCCTAAAGATATTGATGTAATTATTTTGAACTTTTCCTGTACACAATAAAATCTCTAAACGATTTTACTTCTTCAAAAGCTGAAGAGCTAAGAATTTCAAAATCAGGGAACTGAAATTCCTGCATCTTCAATTCATCAATATGCTTTTTGCTGTACACAATCCAATCGCCTTCTTTAATTTTATTTAGATTGATATTGTTCCCGGTTATTCTTTCAGAAATATTTTTTCTATCATAACCGCGAATAAGATCTATGCTGTATTTTGTATAGTGATCTGTGTGAATGAATTTATCAGGATATCCTCTTAAAAACATTTTAAACTCATTTCCGTTTTCTTTATTGAAATATACTTCGTAATGACCGCACATAATTAATGCACCGGTAATATAAATTATCATCAAACCATATTTAATATATCCATCAAACTTGTTTATAAATATTGCAGACATAAGCACCATTGGCATAAAGAGTGGATAAACATACCAGCTTATTTGCAAATCCAGCGGTTTGTAACCTGAAAATGAAGTTGTGAATGCCATCAACAGCAGCAGGGTTCCTAAAAACCAGTATGTAGGAAGGATGTATTCTTTCTTTTTAAAATTGAAAACACTCTGAATTGTTCCCACAAGAGGAAGGAAAAGATAAAACCTCCTGAGGAAGACAGAACGACCGTTAATTAAGAAAACCTGGTCGAAAAGACTTCTCCAATAGCTTGTTGCCCCATTGTATTTTTGTGCAGTGTAAGGGAAAAAGTTATAGAAGCAGAATTTGTAGTTCAACTCAGTCATCGTGGGACGATAAAGAAAATTGTTATGAAGAAAAAGATAAACAGTTCCTTCTAATAAGAAATTTGAAATAATAAAAAGTAATCCAATTGAAACCTGAATGTTAATCTTCCGGTGCTTCACTAAAAAATACAACCATAGTAGTCCAAGTAAAATTGATGTATAATAAATATTCTCTTTAAACTGCATCGAGATAAAAAGGAAAGTACCACCCCAAACGGATAAATATACTTTATTGCTCTTATATGATTTTACAAGGAAATAAATACCAAGGTTAATAAAAAACATCGTGGAAATATCCACAAAATTTATTGTAGCGAATACAACATCCGTAGGAAAAAATGCCATAAGAATTGCTGCAGTAAATGAAATCGAATCATCACTTGTTAACAGGGCGGCTAGTTTATACGTGAGTAGAATTGTACCGATAGAAAAAATAAAAGGGAAGACAATAGTTGCAAATTCATTTACCCCGAATATGGAAAAAG
>JAZGGS010000135.1:0-2615 GCA_036480595.1 Ignavibacteriaceae bacterium | reverse complement strand
GCTTTATTTTTTGTTTTGCAGTTGGTGGCTTAGCAGCAGTCCTTTCAGAACTCCCAAAAGTTAAGAGCTTCTTTGTTCGCCTCTACTTTTTTATTTTTGATCAAATTTTCCGATCAATGTTTACGGTTTTTTCGAAACTCTCACGTGGCAAGCTTCATGCTAAAACACTTGATCAACATCCATCCAGTCAACTAGTGCCAAAGGAACAAATCCGTATTGAGAATATGCTTCTCATTACCTTTTTTGTAGGGATATTCGGAGCAACGAGCCAATTCGGTCTTAACATTATTTATGATACTGCATTTGTTTGCATTGCAAGCGCAATTATGATTGGTTGGCGTCGTCCAAATCTACGCTGGCAAATTTTAGGGGGTGGAATATCATTCACAATTATATATACTGTTGTACTTGCAATAACGGGCACAATATATCCGGAATTCTACAGTCATTGGAACATCAAAGCACTATCAGGATTATGGTTTCTTAATGCTCCTATTGAAGAATACCTTTTCTCGTTCACGTTCGGGATTTTTTGGGCTCCACTTTATGAAGCGTGGAAGGAAGTTCGAGAAAAATAACTTGATTAAGAGGAGGGAAAATTTATTGGATTTTATAGTCATTAAGTAGAGCCTTGGAAAATATGGGCAGTATAAATTAATAGTGCATTAGATATCACCTAACCTCTTTAATAAGTAAAAAGTCAAGTAGATATGGTTACTTAAAAAATAAATATTTTTATAAATAATAAGTAGTTGCGGTTAGTTGACATTATCGTTCCCGCCTACGTTAAAGCTTCGGCCGGCAGGCGGGTAAAAAGCCACGCCGTTAGGCTGTATCATTAATTAAGGTAAAGATTGTGAAGTATTCAATCATAATTTTTTTATCATTTTTTCTTCTTGGAAACTCTACAGCACAAAATCATTGGCAAGTTTCGATTGCTTCTGGAGCTATTAGCCCGGCGTTTCTTATTGATACTCCTTTAGGTTATCTGTTTGAAGGAAGAATAACTTATGGATTTTCTGATAGCCTTCAGTTAAGTATTTCTTCTGGATTTCATAGTTGGGAGGAAGCACTTGGCTTTGGTGGAAATAAGTTTAAAACTATTCCGCTTTTAGCCGGAATAAAATATTCATTTCCAATAGGGTTATTTTCTCCCTATTTTGGTGGAGAATTAGGAGTTCATTTCATTACTCGAAGTTATACTTTTGAATCTTATGAGCCGTCTGAAAACTTTCCAGGTTTATATAGACTAGTATCATCAAAACCGGAAACTGAATCTGTTACGAAATTTGCATTTAGGTTTAGCGTTGGTTCAATTTTATCAATTTATGATAATTTGGATATAGATTTAAGTATTAGAAATAACATCATTTCATATGATTTCATTTATATCTATAATCCAAGTCACCAAAGGAGTTCGGGAAAAATAGATTTCTATAGCTTTTTAGTTGGTATTAATTATAAAATTTAAAAAACAGCCTAACACGCAACTCAAAGCGACCGCTTAAACCGGTTTGGTGGATTCTGGTTGGTTGAGGCTGGTAAATAAATATAAGATGTTCTTGGAAGTGTGATTAATTAACATAGTTAAAAAATAAATTTGGCTTGCACTAAAAATGCTGTCATTGTATTTCTTGACGGCGCTTTAGTTGCATTACCGTTAGGCAGTAAAATATAACATCAAGGACGAAAGCTATGAAACAATTATTTCTTCTTTTACTATCAGCCACCTTATGTGTTTCCTGCGGGAAAGACACTCCTAAGGTACTTCTCTTCATAACAGATGGATCACGCGATTTGGAGTATATGCTTACTGATGAAGTCGTTGTTATGAAAGAAATTCTTGAGCAATCAAATTTCGAGGTCGTAATAGCCACGTTGTCTGGTGAAACGATTTCAGTGGATTCTATTGTAATAGAACCTGATTTAAAACTTAGCGATGTTAATATTGCTGATTATTCGGGTTTCATTTTTCCATGCATGGCGCCTCCCTGGGAAAAGATAAATAATCTTGATCCGGAAGTAGTTGCGTTCGTCAAAAAAATATCAACAGAAGGTAAACCCCTAGCGGCTCAGACCCTATCTATAGCGGACTTTGCTAAAGCAGGTGTTCTTGTCAATAAGAAATATGCTTTTACTATAGAGCCCGATGTGAATGAGTATCCAGACTTTAAAGGTGGCATTTACAGCGGAGAGGGCGTCATACAAGATGGCAATATTATTACATCAGGAACTTGCCCATGGAAAACGAGAAAATACGGAGCCCCGGATGGCACCAGGAAGATTGCTGAATTACTGATTAAAGCCATTAGGGAAAATACTAAATAGAGTTAGATATTGTTATAACTCAATTGAAAGATGCTTATTGCCAACATCATAGTGAAGCCTGCGATTTCGCTTTCGGCATTTGTACAATTATATAGTTTCTTTTACCGTATCGGTTTTGTTATTCGGCTGTTTTTGTAAATGTAAGTTTTGTAGTAAAATAGAAGTTGTTTAATAAATATGGCAGAGTTGTATGGCGATACGAAGAGCGAATGGAAATTTTACAGTAAAAAATCGGGCTGGACATTAAAAACCTTATTAAAGAAACGAAATTTGTTTTTCTTTCAACC
>JAZGGS010000134.1:0-5664 GCA_036480595.1 Ignavibacteriaceae bacterium | reverse complement strand
AACTAAAATTATAGCACGACCCATTCAATTAAGTTGCTGCCGATGTTATTTACAAAGCACAACATATTTTATTGTACAAACACAAGACGAATAGTAAACGGATTTTGTTACACATATAAAAAGGCTCCCACCAAGCAATTGGAGTGTTTACAACAATACAAATCAATCAACTAAAAACACCAATGCTGTTAGATTTAATTCTAATCACCATCATACTAACACAACCCCTGTTTAATAACATAGGCGGGGATTTTTAATTTATATAAAAACAGATTTAAGGAACTCATAACGATTAGAATTTACACAATAAATATTAGGAGCAATTTTATTCTATATTAGTAGTAAGATTAAAACAAATTTTTATTGCAGAAAATCTATTCTATGACCTCAAATAAAAAAATTCTGGCCATCATCTGGGATTATGACGGGACACTCGTAGACTCTCGAAGAAAAAACCTAAATGTTACAAGAAAAATAGTTTCAAAAATTTTAAAGGGGGATCCATCAGAAATTCCTGCCTTAAGCTCATTAAGTAATTATCATCATGCACATATTAAAGCAACCAATTGGCGAGAATTTTATGAAGAAAGCTTTGGTTTAACCGAGGAACAAACAGACGAAGCAGGCAGAATGTGGACAGAATTCCAGATTAAAGATAATACTCCTATTCCGCTTATGGATGGTGTTGAGGATGTGATTTTTTCATTAAATAAATATCCTCAAGGCATTGTATCTCAAAACTCAAGAAGTAACATAATTCGATATTTAAAAGGGAAGAACTTATTATCTTATTTTAAGGACATTGTTGGATATGAAGAAGTTAGCATGGAGAGGCAAAAACCAATTCCTGATGGATTACTTTTATGTATAGAACGACTTACAGATTTCAAACCCGGGTATGTATTTTACATTGGAGATCACGAGACGGATGTTCGTTGTGCATTTAACGCAAATAATATATTGAAGAAGAATAATGCTGGTTTAAAAATTATAAGCCTCGGAGCGTTTTATGGTTTTGATGTGGACAGATCAGAATGGAGTGTTTTACCGGATCATAAAATTCAAAGTGCGGGTAATATAATTGATGTCATAGATAATTTAAATTAAAATTTTCCTGAAAATCCAAAGTTAGAAATTATTAGTACCCTGTTAAAAAACATAGAAGAATTACCAAAAGTTGAGCTTCATTTACATCTTGACTGCTCTTTGAGCTTTGATGTTGTCTCAAAGATTCGTCCTGATATTTCTGTAAATGAATACAAATTAGAATTCATTGGTCCAAAAAAATGCAGTAATCTGAATGAGATACTTAAATATGTAACAAACCAGATAAACCTGATGCAAACAGAAAAGAATCTCAGGCTTGTTTTAAAAGATCTGTTTGATCAACTACAAAAAGAAAATGTGATCTATGCTGAAATTCGGTTTGCACCCCTATTGCATTTAGCAAATGGCTTAAAACCTGAAGAGGTTGTGGAAATTATTGCAGATGAATCGACCGATTGCACTAATGTAACAGGTATAAAAGCAGGGATAATATTATGTACGCTCAGACATTTCAGTGAGAAAGAAAGCCTTCAAACTGCAAAATTAGTTAAAAGGTTTATCGATAACTCTCCTGTTGCAGGATTTGATATTGCTGCAGATGAAGGTAGTTATCCTATTGATACAAATAAGGAAGCATTTTTATATGCGATTAAACATGATCTTCCGCGTACTGCTCATGCCGGTGAGGCTAAGGGATCAGAGAGTATTTGGGAAACCATTTATAATTTTAAGCCTTCGCGAATTGGTCATGGTGTCAGAAGTATTGAAGATCCAGCATTAGTTGAGTTTTTGAAAGCAAATGATATACATTTAGAGATATGCCCAAGCTGTAATATACAGACCAACATATTTAACCAGTATAAAAATCACCCGATAAATTTTCTATACAACTCCGGTGTGTCGTTAAGTGTTAACACAGATGGGAGAACGCTTACCAATGTTTCATTAAGTGAAGAATATAAGAATTTAATTAATACATTCAACTGGGGAGTGAAACATTTAATGAGGTGTAATTTGAATGCTATCTCAAAAGCGTTTCTATCCGAATCAGGAAAAAAGTATTTAAGTAAAAAAATTGTTGATGGCTATTCAAATCAATAATCAATTAGACAGATACTGTTTCATCCCGGTAATTTAATTCTTATCTGTTCAATCAAGAGCTTGATTGAGTAATTTTAATCCCACTTTCATATATCTTCCACAAGTACAGCGAACAAACGTGTTTGGAGTTTTAAGTTTCAAATCATTACCTCTCATATCATTTATTTTGATGTTTAATAACAAAATAATTTGACTTAAAGGCAACAGGATAAATTTGAGTAAGTTGATCCCAATTTAACAATTGGATCTCTTCTTGGGGGGCAGGTCAGTATGGCTTGAGTATGGAACCGTGGGCATGTGATTAGGTTGATGGGTGAGGTATTTATAGAAGTTTGGGAATTTTTTAATTGTTACTTATGAAGGTTGCTTTTATTGAATAACGGCAAGTATCTGCGTAGTGCGACCGTTTGGGGAGCATTATCGCATATACGTTGTTGGCATTTCGTTATTTATTTTTCATTTTCTGCAAAAGTCAGTATGTAACCATTATTGTCTATAATAGAAAATTCTGTTGCGCCATAAAAAGTTTTCTCAAGTCCTTTTATGACATTCACTTTGTCCTTAATTTTATTGTGAAACCGTCTTATTTCCTTTGTTTGGATATACAATAATAAAGAACCGCCATCTTGTCTTGATATGGCAGGCAACTCTGAACCTAGACTTTCAAATGTTTGAAACATAAAACTTACATTTCCGCAAGACATCATTACCCAAACGAAATCACCTTCTTCGGGGACTTTCATAACTACTTCAAATTCAATGCTTTGATAGAATTTGATTGTTTCATTGATATTTTTAACAAAAATGTTTGGTGAAATTGAATCCATATTGTTTCTATTTTATTTTTAAGCGTGAAATATTATACGGCTTGTTTCACAAAAAAAATTACTTTTTTATTTTTAATATCCGCATTGGTTCTAATCTTTAAATGTCTTCGATATTTTCCGTTTCCTTCAAGAAATTTATTAGGATCTTTCATCAAAAATCCTTTAGAAAATTCAAAGGATATGTGTTTTTGTCTTACAAATAAACCACTAAAATCTTCGAAATTAATTGAAAACATAATTCCTCCATACATTATTCTTTCATTAGTTTCGGGATATACATCATAAACTATTTCACGCATTTCCAACAGGGGATTATGTTTTTCAGGGTCAATCATCATAATTTCGTCAAGAAAATTCTGAACCTTTTTATTCTTAGATTTCATTATTATTCTTTTTTCTTGTCACTTTTGTCCGAATTTCTGTTTTTAATGAATGCCAACTTCCTAACAAACGCAATACGTTTTAACAGTAATTTAACCAGTTAAATATGTTATTACAAATTTAGCCAAACATCTTTACTATTAATCAAAACTATTTCATTTCACCAACCCTTGCTTAATAACATAGGCGGGGATTTTTTTGTTAGTGTTATCTTGGGTATATGGATTTGGTAGTGGTATGATTTGAATAAATATTATTCTATTAATATTTATTTGTTGTAACTGAATGCTTTTACTTTTTACAACTCTCTTCAAACCAATCAAGTACTTTAACCCAAGCAGAATCAAAATAATTATATACTTTATCCCATTCCTCTCCAGTCAACCACCCCAAATGATTAATTGTTATTTCTGATTGGTTCCCATCAATAGGTTTGAAATTCACAACAACCCAAGTTGAATGCTCATGATTTCTAATCTCAGGATATTCAGGTGGGGCATTCCAGGTAAATGACAACATTTCTTTTGGTACATAGCTAATTATTTTATTTCCTTCACCTCCCATTTGTCCCTCTGGGTTGTCCAATAAAAAGTATATTTCATAACTACCTCCAAGTATGAAGTCGATCTTGTTGGCTGGGCCGAAAAAAGTTAACAGCCCTTCATGTGTTGTCCATTTCCACCAAACTGTATCAACAGGACAACTGACAACTCTTGTCTTTTTGATTACTTTATCACTTACTGTTTTCATATTTAAGACCCAGTTAAATAATTAATGACCGTTAAAAATTTATGGTGGTTCAATTTAAGAATAATTGAAGTGTTTACAACAATACAAATCAATCAACAACAAACACCAAGGCTCTTAGATTTAATTCTAAACACCATCATACTAACAAAACCCCTGCTTAATAATATAGGCGGGGATTTAAGCGCTATGGTGTTATTTAATAATCTCCGTCCCAATAGGATCAATGGAATCTGGTTCTACCATAAGCATAACCACCTTTTTAGGTGTTCTTGGTCTATATAGTACTCCCTTTGAAATCGTTGTACCTTGTAATTTATGAACAGGGCGGAAAAATTTGAACAACTCGAAATGTGACTAAACATTTCGTTGATTGGTTTTCTTCAAAAAAAACACAACTCATATAAAATTAATATCAATACTCTTTGTTTTCTTTTGCTTCATTTAGATCATCCAATGTATAACGAATTAATTTTATTATTTTAGCTTCATGACGATAAACCGGTGGTAAAATAGTGCGTGCTTCTTCCTTACTGTCAACATCCACAACTATCCAGCATTTATGTACATCTTCTTTACAACCCCATTCAGCATTGGTTAAAAAATGAGATCCTGAAGATATAAGAGTTTCTATTGCTTTTAAACATGCTTCTTCAGTTGCTTCGTGCTCTAATTCAATTAGAAATCTTGCCATTTTAACATTTCCTTTCGTTTTTATTTTTTAGCAAAAACAATATGTAGCAAATGAGATATTAAATTATTTTATTCAACCGATCTTATGAATCTTGATCACTTGAAAATTAAATCGGGGAGCCGAAGCTCCCTTCCTGAGTGTTACTTCATCAACATTTATCCGCCGCAGTGTTTAACGAAGGAGGACCATCTTCCCAACCTCAACAAAGTCTAATTTTTGTGTGTTGTGGTGAAAGATGTAAATGTGAGTTGATAATAGTAAATTGTTAATAAATAAACAAACGAGTCGAAACACATAATATCGATTCTCTTTCAATTATGCTCATAAGATAACAGGACTTTTTTAAACCTCTGATTAGCAAGAGAGACAACGTTACCTAAAATTTTTTCTGTTTCTGCATGCTAAATTTTTTTTGTTTCGATATCATAAGTGGCATGTCACTTTCTTGGCATGAAAAATTATAAAATGAAAGAGATGTTTAATTATTAGGTGGGATGGTAATGAAAAGCCCCTGCCCTATGGTGCAAGGGAGAAACATATTATTAGGTGCGGCAAGGGCTTTCCTTTTATGGGACAAAATTACTTCATCAACACCATCTTCTTAGTCTGGATGAAATCTCCTGCTTGAAGTTTGTAAATATAAATTCCGCTGGTAAGATTAGAAGCATTCCATTTATAATTGTAACTACCTGAACTTAATTCCTTAGATATCAATTCACCTAATCTTTCACCAATTGAGTTAAACACTTCCAAAGTTACGTATGAAGCCTGGGGAATTGAGAATTCAATTGTTGTTGTCGGGTTAAATGGGTTAGGGTAATTCTGGCTTAAAGAATAATCCTCCGGCAAACCGCTTATTTGTTCAAC
>JAZGGS010000133.1:0-2124 GCA_036480595.1 Ignavibacteriaceae bacterium | reverse complement strand
CACAAATGTTTGATAAGATTCCTATTGGCAGGGCACTTCTGAACAGCATATTAGTAGCTTCATCAGTAACAGCAGGTGTTCTTATTTTTGGTTCGATGGTTGGTTATGCATTATCCCGATTAGAATTCAAAGGAAGGAATCTCATCTTTTACATTATCATCTTTACGATGACGTTACCGTTCCAGATAACTTTAATTCCACAATATATTATCATGGTTAAACTTGGTTGGGTTGACACATATTTAGCGTTGATTATTCCTTATTTAATGAATGCGTTGAGCATAATAATGTTCAGGCAGTATTTTAAAAGTATACCCCAAGATTTAATCGATGCTGCGAGAATTGATGGCTGTACTGAATTAGGAATAATTTTTAGAATACTTTGGCCGAATGCTATTCCGGCTTTAGTTACTGTTGGAATTATAACTTTTATGGCTTCCTGGAATGAAGTTCTCTGGCCTTTGATTGTAATTAGAAATGAAGAGTTAATGACTATGCCTCAATTAGTAACTCTCTTCGCTGTAGGAGGAAGAGCTGAATCTCAATTAGGAGTTAAGCTTGCCTCTGCAACAATTTTAGCGCTGCCAATTGTTTTAGCATATCTATTCTTCCAAAAATATTTTATCCAGAGTATGGCATCTACAGGAATTAAAGAATAAAAAAGTTAAGTAGAGAAATTATGGGAATTCACAATTTGCAAAAAAGATTATTACAGCTTTTAATTATTTGCTTGATGCTTATTTCTTGTAACAATAAATCACAAGAAAAATCAAACTCTTTTAAGTCTTTAATAAATACTGCCCATCTTGATTCACTTTATGAGGAAATTACAATAGCAGATCAAACAGTTGGTATAATTCATATTTATAGCGAATATCCTGATTACAAATGGGTAGCTGATACGGATGAAGGCATTGCATGTATTGATGATGCTGCACGTGCAGTGGTTTTTTATTTAGAACATTATAAGTTCTATGGAAACGAATCAAGTTTAATAAAAGCAAAGAAACTGCTTCAATTTATACTGAATATGCAGGCAAATAATGGTTTCTTCTATAATTTTATATTTGATGATTACTCTATAAACAAACATCATAAGAATAGTATAAACGAACCAAACTGGTGGAGTTGGAGAGCAATGTGGGCACTTTCAAAAGGATATTTACATTTTGTGAATGTTGATAAAGATTTCGCAGATATTATTTATAAACGTCTTAAGAAAATAACTAAAGAATTAAAAAAGATAATTAATGTAGAAAGAGAAACAAAAATCATAAATGGTAAAGATAAAATTACCTGGCTACCCCAAAAATCTGCGAGCGATCAGGCTTCAATAATAATACTGTCTCTTCTTAATTATTATAAGTTTAGTAAAGATGAAAGCATTCCTGAATACATCAATAACCTGTGTAATGGAATATTAACTTTGCAGAAAGGTGATTCAACAAGCTTTCCATACTTTGCAATTATGAGTTGGGAAAATTTGTGGCACGGATATGGAAATTTACAATCTTATTCTTTGCTTAAAGCATCATCTGTTTTAGAAAGAGAAGACATATTACTGGCAGCCATTTCAGAAATCAACTACTTTTATAAATTCTTGATGAATGAAAATTACTGGAGTAGTTTTTATATTGATCAGAAAAATGATGAATACATTCCGAGGGGAACAAAACAATATTCGCAGATTGCTTATAACTTCAGGGTTATGGTATATGCCTGCATAGAAGCATACAATATCACAAAAGATTCTTCTTACGCAAGTATGGCTGGAGAAATAGCAAGTTGGTTTTTTGGAAATAATATAGCAGAAGCACAAATGTATTTTCCTTCGTCGGGAATTTGCTATGATGGAATTAATTCACAAAATGCGATCAATAAAAACTCAGGCGCTGAATCTACCATTGAAGCTTTATTAACTTTGCTAGCCATTGAGCAAAATAGTATATCAAAAAAAGTGCTCAATAAGTATCTTGTGCTAGATACAAATTAAGAAATAAAATTTTTTAACAAGGAATAATTTTTAATTATGCAAGTAGAAAGAACAGAAATTGTATTGAAACCGGACCAGAGAAGAGTACTATTTCTACCATTTAAACCCGAAAGAGAAGAGCAAATACTTAA
>JAZGGS010000132.1:0-3241 GCA_036480595.1 Ignavibacteriaceae bacterium | reverse complement strand
GAAGAAGGTATTAATATCAAAGGATTTACATTAGTAGAGGGCTCAAACGGACTCTTTGCCAGCGCTCCACGCGAGAAAGGAAAAGACGTATAAGTATTACAATCGCGTCTATGTTCCAAAGGAACTTAAAGAGCAGCTTACAGAAATGGCATTTGCAATGTATAATGAATCGAAGGACGGGGGAGCATTTGCAAACAATGCTGATGAATCCACCCCATTTTAATTTGAATTAGTTTTTCTGTTTCATTTTTAATGTTTTTAGGACTGAGTTTTAATGTTAAACTCAATGGGATAAGTATGTTTAATAGTTCCGAATAACTTTCAAATAAAATTCATTTCACTTTTCACATCTCACGTTTCGTTTAATTACTTATGCGTACAATATTTCATTTAGACCTCGATACATTTTTTGTTTCAGTTGAAAGGATACTCGATCCATCGCTGAAAGGGAAGCCGGTAATTGTTGGTGGCGATCCAAAATTCGGCAGGGGAGTGGTGGCTGCCTGCTCTTACGAAGCACGCGAGTATGGTCTTCACTCTGCTATGCCGATACGAACCGCTTACAGACTTTGTCCTCACGGCGTTTACATTCATGGAAGCCATAACGAGTATTCCTACTTTTCAAAAGCTGTAAAAAATATTCTTAAGCAGTATGCACCGGTTATCGAAAAAGCATCAATTGATGAGTTTTACATGGATTTTACTGGCTGCCGGAATGTTTACGGTTCGCTCTTTGCTTTTGCTGCTTTTCTTCAAAATGAAATCAGGAAAAAACTTTCGTTGCCCTGTTCAATTGGGATTGGCAGTAACAAAACTATTGCAAAGATCGGCTCCGATTGTATGAAGCCGCAAGGCATTACTTACATAATGCCGGGAATGGAAAAAGAATTTTTAACACCAATGCCTGTTGAAACAATTCCCGGAGTTGGTAAAGTAACTTTAAAAGATTTGCATTCAAAAGGTATTTACAGAATTTGCGACATAACAAATCTGCCACAGGATTACTTTGCAGCAGCTTATGGCAAATATGGTATTGATCTTTACAGAAAAGCTAATGGTGGCGGAAGTGAATATTTAACTCTTGAACGGGAACAAAAAAGCATTTCACACGAAAGAACATTTAAAGATGTAACAAGCAAACAGTATCTTAAAGAAAAACTGTTTAAGCTTACGGGAAAAATCTGCCAGGAGCTGAGAGATAAAGGATGGGAGGCATCAACAATTAATATTAAACTGCGTTATTCTGATTTTAAAACATTAACACGATCGAAAACAATAAAGCCAACCGATGATGATAAAATTGTTTTTGATGCTGCATGGAATATGATGATGAAAGCATACACAAGAAGAGTTGCAGTAAGATTAATTGGTATAGGTTTAAGCAGGTTTAATAAATTTTCAGAACAGGAAGAGTTATTTGAATGGAAAGAGATTAAAAGAAAAAAGATGTTAAGAGCAATTACACGTTTGAGAGACCAGTACGGATATGAGATAATTCAAATGGGTACATCATAAAAATGTAGGGAAGGGTCTGCGACCCTTCTTCCTTCCGTTATAGATTACATGTTTATAACCCTCACACAATTGAATAAATTTTACAAAAACAAATTATGAATAAACAATTCCCCGATAGAAAAAGAATCCGATTAAAAGATTACGATTATTTAAAACCGGGATATTATTTCGTTACCATAAACAGAAACAAAAAAATTAATGATTTGAGCAGCATAAAAAACGGTGATATAAAATTGGGTGAAACAGGTAAAATTGTTGATAAGGTATGGAATGATTTGCCAAATCATTATCCCAATTGCGAATTGGATGCGTACGTGATTATGCCCAACCATGTTCACGGCATAATAAAATTAATTAACCGTACGGAAGGGTTTGTAATCCTTCCGAAAAAAGGGTTTACAACCCTTCCGGATAAAAATGAAAAAACCAACAAAATAAACCACGGTTTACCAGAAATAATCCGTGGATTTAAAACGTTTTCATCAAAAACGATAAACGAAAAAATTAAACCGCAACAAAAATTCAGGTGGCAAAAATCGTATCACGATAGGATAATCCGCAATGAACACGAGTTAAACAATGTGAGGAAATATATTGTGAATAATCCGTTAAATTGGGGAAATGATCAGAACAATCCAGGTGATATTGATTTATGATTGGTGGGTGGGTTTTTGTATTTATAGCGGAACGGTCACAGACCGTTCCCTACATTTGGTTACCCCGGGGGCCATTTCATTTTTCTGCCGCCTAATAAATGCAAATGTAAATGGTAAACTTCCTGTCCGCCGTTATTACCGCAATTAAAAACCAACCTGAAACCATCTTCGTCAATTCCCATCTCTTTTGCTAATTTGTTTGCGGTATTAATCATCTCACTTAATAATCCAGCGTGTTCTTTACTATTTATATCAGTTACTTTGGGTATCTCAATTTTTGGGATGATTAAAATATGAACCGGTGCCTGCGGATTAATATCATTAAATGCTAAAACATTTTCCGATTCAAAAACTATTTCAGCAGGAATTTCTTTATTAATTATTTTGGAGAAGATGGTACTCATAGTCACTCTCCCTTTTCAATTTCATATTTTTTCATCTTATTATAAAGATGGCTTCTTTGAATATCTAAAAGTTCCGCTGTTTTACTAATGTTCCAGTTGTTTTCATTCAATTGTTTAACAATAAATGCCCTCTCAGCTTTCTCTTTAAATTCCTGGAACGAATTACTATCATCAATAATGCTGTCCATTGTTGCACGACCTGGTGCAAGCAATACTTCGATATCTTTTCTTTCAATCTCTCTTTTATCAATAATGATAATAATTCTTTCAACAATGTTTCTCAGCTCTCTTACGTTACCGCTCCAATTCATTTCCTGTAAAAGTTTTAGTGCATCAGCGGTAAACTTAGTAGGTGCTTTTTTATGCCTGGTAGTTATATCATTCGTAAAAAACTCTAAAAGGATAGGAATATCATCTTTTCTTTCTCTTAAAGGAGGAATATCAATCGGGATTACATTTAACCGGTGATAAAGATCCTCCCTGAAATTTTCTTTTTCAATTTCATCTATTAAATTTTTATTTGTTGCTGCAATTATCCTTACATCAACATCAATCTTTTTACCACCGCCAACACGTTCTATTTTTCCATCTTCAATTGCACGTAAAACCTTTGCCTGTGCCTGGTGGCTCATATCACCAATTTCATCTAAAAAAATTGTTCCTTTA
>JAZGGS010000131.1:0-10809 GCA_036480595.1 Ignavibacteriaceae bacterium | reverse complement strand
GGATTGGATTTAACAGTAACTTCTTCACCACAATATTTAACAGGAAAGGTTACAGTTAATGCTAATGTAGATACCACATCACTCAACACAATTTTTCTTGATCTGCGCAATGCACTAAATGTTGATTATGTTTGGTTTAATGGAACCGCAACAACATTTACTCATGCAAGTCATAAACTTAATATTGATCTGGATAGAACTTATACCCAGGGAGAATCATTCTCCGTAAAAGTTTTTTACCAGGGAGTTCCCGGTTCAAGCGGCTTTGGCAGTTTTGAATTTGGCACACACGGCGGCACTCCAATAATATGGACTTTAAGCGAGCCATATGGTACACCCGATTGGTTTCCCTGTAAAGATACACCAGCAGATAAAGCCGATTCATCCGATGTTTGGATTACAGTTGCTGATAACTTTATCGCCGTCGCTAACGGAACACTTATAAGTACGACAAACAACGGCGATGGCACACTTACTTATTACTGGGAAAGCCGTTACCCGATAGCTCAATACCTTATTTCCCTCGCCATAACAAATTATCAACAATACGATACTTATTTTCATTACGGTGTAAATGATTCGATGTTAATATCACATTATGTTTACCCTGAATCTTTTAACAGCGTTAAAACATATTTAGATGCAACTGATAATATGATAGAAGTGTTTAGTGACAGCTATGGGCATTATCCTTTTATTAATGAACGATACGGGCACGCTGAAATGGAATGGGGCGGTGCAATGGAACATCAAACCTGTTCATCAATGGGTTTCTGGGGTACCGGTGTGGTTTCTCACGAGCTCGCTCATCAATGGTATGGTGATATGATTACCTGTGCAGATTGGCATCACATCTGGTTAAATGAAGGATTTGCAACTTACTCAGAAGCAGTATATCTGGAAGCTAGAGATGGTAAAGCTGCTTACGATTCTCAGATTCAAAGTGAGATGGATTACGCCAAAACAGCAAATGGAACCATCTGGGTCCAGGATATTACTAGTGTTTGGGAAATATTTAATGGTGCACGTTCCTATGCAAAAGGTGCCTGCGTTCTTCATATGTTGCGAGGAGTAGTTGGTGATTCAACTTTCTTTGATATTATGCGCACCTATTCTGCTGATCCATCAGTTTCCTATGGAGCAGCAACAACTGAAGACTTCCAGGCAATTGCTGAAAGTGTTTACGGTTCAGACCTTAATTACTTTTTCCAGGAATGGATCTATGGAGAGAATTATCCTAAATATACTGTTGGATGGAATAAATCTCATGTATCCGGCGAAACATACCATATTACTCTTAATATAAATCAAACTGTCAATTCATTCCCTTCATATTTTACAATGCCCGTTCAGATTAAATTTAATACAACTTTAGGTGATACTACTGTAACTCTATTTAACAACCAGCAGGTGCAAAATTTCCAATTTGATATTATTGGTGATCCTCAATCAATTTCATTCGATCCGGGAAACTGGATATTAAAAACTCTGCAGGGTATTACCGAAGTTGAAGATGCAACTATCCCGCAGGAATATAGCCTTGCACAGAATTATCCTAATCCCTTTAATCCAAGCACAAAAATTAAATTCACAATTCCCTTTAATGTCAATCGTGAAACTTCGAATGTGAGTTTAAAGGTTTTTGATGTTCTGGGTAAGGAAGTTGTTACTTTGTTAAACGAAGAAAAACCTGCTGGAAGATATGAAGTTGAATTTTCTGCCAACGGATTAACAAGCGGAATATATTTTTATACTTTATCTGCAAGTAATTTTAATGAAACTAAGAAGATGATCCTCCTACGTTAAAGCTACGAAGGATAAATTCTGATGAAATAGCTATTCCTTGACATCAGAAAGCATTTTACTTATTTTTGCTCTTGCCACTGCTAATAAAAGCGGTGGCAATTTTTTTTAAATCATTAAAAAAAATAAAGAGATAAAAAATGGCTCAGGAAAACTTTGTTTATCTAACCAGGGAGAGAGTAGTAGAGTTAGAAAAAGAGTTGAAAGAAATGAAAATTAACGGCAGGAAGGAAATGGCTGAAAAAATTGCTGAAGCTCGCGCTCATGGTGATCTTTCTGAAAATGCTGAATATGATGCCGCAAAAGAGGAGCAGGGATTGTTCGAATTAAGACTAAGCAAAATGGAAGGAGTTCTTTCCCGCGTAAGAATTATCGATCATTCAAAGTTCGCGGAAGATGAGGCACATATTTTGTCTAAGGTGACTATTAAAAATCTAAAAACTAATAAACAATTCAATTACACACTCGTTTCTCCGGAAGAAGCAGATTTCCAGGCAGGAAAAATTTCTGTAACGTCACCGGTTGGCAAAGGACTAATGGGAACAAAAATCGGCGATATAGTAAAGGTTAAAGTGCCTGCCGGATTACTTGAACTTGAAATAATAAACCTGGGGCTATAACCTCCTTTTTTTAGAAGTTTACAGACTTTATTAATATCCGGCTTTCGCTAATCGTATTAAACAATATTAACTCTTATTTTTCTTAATTTAAACCTGTTGTTTCATACAAAATATTCTCCATTTATCATAAATGCTTAAAACAGTCGATCAGAAAATATTAAACTTTATTGATGAGGAATCTCTTTTAAGCAAAGGGGATAAGGTACTTGTTGCGCTTAGCGGCGGTGCTGATTCTGTTTTTCTTTTAAGTTTCCTTTTGAAGTATAAAAAGCGTTTTGATCTTAAATTATCAGCTTTCCATTTAAACCATAACTTAAGAGGAAAAGAAGCAATTGATGATGAAAAATTTTGCCGCAATTTTACTAAACAAAATAAAATTGAGTATTTCTCTGCTTCAAAAAATATAAAGGCATTTGCTAAAAAAAATAAAATATCTGTTGAAGAAGCCGGCAGAAATCTTAGATACAGCGAGCTTGAACGCATTGCAAGCAAAAATGGTTTTAACAAAATTGCAACCGCACACAACGCAAACGATAATACCGAGACAGTCCTACTTAACTTAATTAAGGGAACTGGCTTAAAAGGAATTGCGGGTATCCCGGTAAAGCGTAACAAAGTTATTCGTCCTATTCTAACTGCAACAAAAGATGAAATACTTTCATACCTCAGTAAGAAAAATATTCCTTATAGAATTGATTCCAGCAATCTTTCCAGTGAATACGAGAGAAACTTTTTAAGAAACGAAATTATTCCGGATCTTAAGGAAAGATTGAATTTACGGCTGGATAATACTTTGCTTAAATCTTCAAAAGTGTTCAGAAGTATTTCTTCGGTTTTAGGAAAACAAATTGAAGCAATCGTTACTAATGCCGTTGAATTTAATGGAAAGCAACTTTCAATAATTATTGATGAAACCTTAAAGCTCGATGAAAATCTTATTGGCGAGTTTTTTAAGAAAACCGTTCCCGCTTATTTCCCTGTAGAATTATCAAACGAGAATATAAAAGCACTCACTTCTTTACTCAAAAAACAGAAAGGAAAACGTGTTGCACTTACCAACGGGCTGACTGCATACCGTGAGAGTAATAAGATTATAATCTCAAAAAGAAAAAAATTTGAAAAAAAGGAAATTGAAGTAACCATTGGAAAATCAAAAAAGATTAACGGCGGAGTAATTTCTATAAATAAAATTCTTTTAAGGAATGCAAAAAAGAACAGTGACAGTTCAATAGAATATATTTCGGGCGATGGCATCTTCGGTAAGTTTATTCTTAGAACATGGAAAGACGGAGACATGTTTTATCCGCTTAATATGAAAGGTTCTAAAAAGATTTCCGATTTTCTAACCGAACAGGGTATTCCATCTTACAAAAAAAAGGAGCAGCTTGTTCTAACAAATTCCCAAAAAATTGTTTGGGTAGTTGGGCTTCGTTTGGATGATATGTTTAAATTAAAAGCTAATTCTAAAAAGGTATTTAAACTGTGCTGGAAACAAAAGACAATTTAAAAGACAAAATAAAGGTAGGGGATGAAAAATTTGTTCCATTCCTTGCTGAGGATGAAATTCAGAAAAGAATAAAAGAGCTTGCTGAACAGATTTCGGAAGACTATAAAGGAAAGGTCCCGGTGTTCATAGGGGTATTAAACGGTTCATTTCTTTTTATGTCCGATATTATTAGATATATGAATATCGATTGCGAAATAGATTTTTTCAAGCTCTCCAGTTACGGTGATGAAAAAATTTCTTCCGGTCGTGTAAAACTTTTAAAGGAACTTAACTGCGATGTGAACGGCAGGGATATAATTATTGTTGAAGATATTGTCGATTCAGGTTTATCTATAAATTATATTGAGGATCTATTTTCTGAAAAAAAACCTAACAGTATGAAGGTCGTATCGCTTTTGGTTAAACCCGGCAGTCTTAAATATGATATAAAAATTGATTATATTGGCTTTAATATTCCTGACAAATTCGTCATCGGATTTGGGTTGGATTATGCTCAAAAGTATAGGAATTTAAGATCAATCTATGTTTTAAGTGAATAAGGGAGCACGATTTTTTAATGGAACTTTTTAACGGAAAATTTTTTATGGCAGATAACGATGGTAATAAGCAAAAACCGCGCAATTCTAAAGGCGGCGGACCCGGTAAACCGGATGATAATTTTGACTGGTCTAAAATTATCCGGATGGTATTTGGCTGGGGCGCTGTTATTGTTGCGGCTGTTATTTTAATGCAGGTTTTCAGATCAGGTTACGAAAATTATGTTGATATTCCTTTTGCAGAGTACGAAAGATTATTAAACGAAACTGGTAAGATTACAAGTGCGCAAATTACCAAATCGGATCTGAATGATTATTTTTTCAGGGCAGATCTTACCTCAGAAACTGTTGTTACTATCGATGACAACACTACAACGGTAAAAGCAATTTCAGTTTACATTCCCGAACCGATGATAAAGGACCAGGAAGCTGTTTGGAAAGCTAAGGGGATAAATTATTCCTTCGATAAAGAATCGAATGAATGGCTGAATATAATTATCGGATTTTTACCCTGGCTGCTTATTATTGCTGTTTGGATAATTATTATGCGCAGAATGCAGGGACAGGGTGGCGGCTCGCGCGGTATCTTTTCGTTTGGTAAGAGTAAGGCAAAGTTGATGTCGCAATCAAGCCAGAAAGTAACATTTAAAGATGTTGCCGGAACCGATGAAGCAAAAATAGAACTACAGGAAGTTATAGAATTTTTGAAAGAACCATCAAAATTTCAAAAACTCGGTGGAAAAATTCCAAGAGGAGTTTTATTACTTGGACCTCCGGGAACAGGTAAAACATTGTTAGCCCGTGCAGTTGCAGGGGAAGCAGATAAACCATTCTTTTCCATCAGTGGTGCTGATTTTGTTGAAATGTTTGTTGGTGTTGGTGCAAGTAGGGTAAGAGACTTGTTTGAGCAAGGTAAAAAAAGTGCTCCCTGTATAATTTTTATTGATGAGATTGATGCAGTTGGAAGGCTTAGAGGAGCAGGACTTGGTGGCGGACATGATGAACGAGAACAGACTCTTAACCAGTTGCTTGTTGAAATGGATGGATTTGAACAAAACAGCGGTGTAATTATTATTGCTGCAACCAACCGCCCTGATATACTTGATCCCGCTCTTTTAAGACCGGGAAGATTTGACAGGCAAATTGTTGTTGACCGCCCGGATGTTAAGGGAAGAGAAGGTATATTAAAAGTACATACTCGTAATATTCCCCTTGAACAATCGGTTGATCTTGAAGTTTTAGCTAAGGGAACTCCAGGTTTGGCAGGAGCAGATCTTGCCAACCTTGTTAACGAGGCAGCTTTGCTTGCAGCTCGTAAAGATAAGAAAAAGGTTGAGATGATTGATTTTGAAGAAGCTAAAGATAAAGTGATGATGGGAATGGAAAGAAAGAGTCTTATCATTTCTGAAGAAGAAAAGAAAACAACGGCTTACCACGAAATTGGTCATGTACTGGTTGCTCGTAAGATCCCCGAAGCTGATCCAGTTCATAAAGTTACTATTATTCCGCGCGGGCGGGCACTTGGTGTTACCAGTTACCTTCCTATTGATGAAAAGCATACTTACTCTAAGGAATACCTGGAAGCAATTATAACTTATGCGCTTGGAGGAAGAGCTGCTGAAAAGCTTATTTTTGATCATTACACTACAGGTGCAGGCAACGATATTGAAAAAGCTACAGGAATTGCAAGGAAAATGGTTTGCGAGTGGGGTATGAGCGAGAAGATGGGACCTTTAAGCTATGGTGCTAAAGAAGAAGAGATCTTTCTCGGCAGGGAAATTCAGAAACATCGCGATTACAGCGAAGAGACTGCCATTGAGATTGATGAAGAGGTTAGATCTATAGTTTACATAGCAATGAACCGGGCTGAGAAGATTTTAACCGAAAATATAGATGTGCTGCATTTATTATCTAAAGAATTGCTGGAACGGGAAATACTCGATTCCGAAGAAATTGATAAGCTAATTAGGGGTGAAAAAATTCCACCTATTAGTAAAGGAGTTCCTGAACATGTTCAGCAATTAATGGAACAGCAAAAGCAAAAGAATACTACGCCACAAGATGAATCAAATTGATCAGGGTACTATTCATTACAGAGATGAATTGGTTCGAAAACTGATTCATCTCAATTCATTATCTATTCCAATTATTTATTATTTTATTTCTACGCAAACTGCTGCAGTAATTCTTGGCGTTTTAACAGCTATTGCGCTACCGCTCGATCTTGCAAGGCACTTTCATCCTTCAGTTGGAAATATTTTTTATAAAATATTCGGGTTCCTGCTTCGCAAGCACGAAGTGGATGAAAAACAAAAAAACCTTAACGGGGCTACCTATGTTCTTATATCTGCATTAGTTGGAGTGCTTATTTTTCCAAAAATTATTTTTATTACCGCTTTTTCAATATTGATAATCAGCGATTCCATGGCAGCTCTAATCGGAAGAAAATTTGGAAAACACAAATTCTTATTAAAAAGTTTTGAGGGAACTTTAGCATTTTTTGTTAGTGCATGTATTGTGGTTTTATTTACACCAAAAATCGGAAACTTTCCGGAAGAATATACAATTGGCTTTGCAGCAGCATTTGTTGGAGCTATAATAGAAAATATTTCCTCCAGGTTGATTGATGATAATCTCTCAATACCACTTTCGGTTGGATTTACAATATGGATTTTATACCTGGCAATTCTTCCAAAGTTAGAATTAATTTTACCAAACGTGCCGAGGTAACTATGAAAAAATTTATACTGCCGGTCTTACTTTTTAGTTTTATTCTTTCCCTTCTTTCCTGTGATCCTACCAATAAACCCGCCAGAGGTTTTGAAGATGAAATTTTTGTTGTAGCGGATTCGGTTGAGTATGAGGAATTAAGAACTGCAATGGAATCGGCTTTTGAAAAACTGATATATACGCCTCAGCCGGAAAAATTATTTAATTTAAAACGAATTAATGTTTCCGAAGTAGCAAAATATAAACGGAGAAAAAATATTGTAATTGTTGCTCCGTTAAATTCAGGAACAAACGCATCCGAATTTCTAAGTGCTATTGTTGATTCTTCTGTTGAAGAAAAGATTAAAAGCGACCCGAATTTTATTGTTTATAAAGATGGTCTCTGGGCAAAAAACCAGCTAGTAGCTGTTTTATCTGCCCAGGATATGCAGCAACTTGAGTTTAAAATTTTTCAAAATGCTGATAATCTCCTTTATACCTTTCAGAAAAAATCTGATGAAAGATTATACAACAGCCTATACAATCCAATGTATGAACAGAAAAATATCGAAGGAAAATTTCTTAAAGATTACGGCTGGATTATTTATGTTCAGGCAGATTTTAAGGTTGCACTTGATAAGCCGGAAGACAACTTTGTATGGTTAAGAAGATCGCCGGGAAGCGATATGGAAAGATGGGTTTTTGTTTACTGGATTGAAAACGCTTCACTCGAATATTTAAATGCAGATTCTATTAAAGTTGTTAGAGATAAAGTTACAAAAGAATTTTACCGCGCAAGAGATGATTCATCCTATGTTGTTGTTGCCAAAGATTATTTTACCACAAACGAAGTAAACTTTAATGATAAGTATGCAATCTTCACACAGGGGTTGTGGGAGCTTAATGTAAAAGGAATGGGCGGACCCTTTGTTAACTACACTTTTTACGATGAAGTTACAAAACGATTTTATATGATCGACGGATCGGTTTTCGCACCAAAATATTATAAAAGAAATCTTATCCAACAGATGGATGTAACTCTTCAATCATTCAGAACTGATGCAGAACTTACACAGGAAAGAAAAGAAGATCTTTTAGATGAAGTTGAAGAATAAGATCATTAATTCCTGAACTGATCTAAAACCGGCGGCAATTTATAATTCGGCAGGTTCTCAATTATTTTTTGTACATAATATTTTGCTCTCTCTCTTTGTGCAAACTTAATTTCATACAAAGCTCTTCGTGAAAGCATAGTACCCACAAAATTTTCTATCATAGTAATGTAGTGATTCCGTTTTTCAGGAAACCTGATTTTGTAATTAAAATCCGAAGCAGGATAATACTGGTTTCCTTTCGCCACTTTAAAAAGAAACAAATCTGGAACCAAAATATAACCTTCCGGTAATACAAATTCACCACGTTGCATTTCCTGTTCAAAAATTTCCGGAGCCACGTAAATATCTTTTTCATCAATATTTGTTGCAACCAGCCCGGTCATTATCCTTCTGAAATGAGTTTCCAGTTTTTGAGAATCAAACGTTTCACTTCTTTCAAAAGGAACCAGCGCTATTAAAAACTCGTTTACATCATTCTGTACACCATCCAACAATCCGGGGAAAGCATTTGAAAGCTGGTTATAATACCACGATCTTCGCAGCAATTCCTTATCTATAACTGCAACATCTTTCCTGTAATCTTCAACATTTTTGTAATAGTAAAAAGATGAAATAAAATAATCCCACTGGTAACTAAAAATTATTGCATCTTCGGTTACACTGCCAACAACCGCTTTTGTGTAGTCTTCAAATGTGTAAATACCATGCTGGTTTACTTTATCAAAGTTAGAGTAAAACTGGATTATCAATGAAACCAGGAGTAATCCAGGCAGGATGAGAACATTTTTATTCTTTCCGGTTATTTCATACAGTTTTAAAACACCAAAGATAGTAAAAAATGCCAGGCAGATATATGCAAGTAAAAAATAGGAATCGATGTCATGAATATCGTAGTTAATTGAATAAAGTATTGTAAAGAGAAAAGTGATTATTAAAAAAATGAAAAATCTTTTTGCTTTTCTAAATGCAGCAAATAAACCTATCGCTGCAATAATCAAGCTGATTGAAAATTCTGCAGGCAGCGTTTCAACAAAATGAACAAACTGTTTTTTTGCTGCTGCTGTTGATGAGAATAGCCATACCTGGTACTGCTTTCCCGAAATATGTCTTAATATTCTTTCAAAATCAATTGGATTTCCCCAGTTAAGAAGTGGCGACTGTGATGCACTTATCGGTAGGTAGGAATAAAAAATTACAAGCACAAGAATGAAAAATAAGATCATCAGAACAACTCTTTTTACAGAGCTTAAGTTTAATCCATATCTTGAAAAATAAAGATAAGCCACACCGGGTAAGATCAATAGGGTAGTCATATGGTTTGTAAAACCGAGTGCTAAAAAGAGTGCAAAAATAATCCACTGGAAAGTTTTATCGTTATTAATTGAACTGATGAATGCTTTAAAGAGAAACAAAATAACTAAAGTAATTAACAGCAGGTGAAGCGAATAAACTTCAACTGAGGTGCTTTGAAACCAGAATGTTTTACTGAATGCAAGAATTAATCCGCCAAACACAGCAGATAAATATTTTATATTATCGGGAATAACATTGTCAATTGTACTCGCAGTTTCCTTTTTGCTCTTATCCTTCTTTTTTAATTTTTTCGTTTTATCCTTCTTAACATTCTCTTTAGGATTAAAGAGTCCTAAGTTATCCAGCACAAGCTTTACTGTATAAACAAAAACTCCAACCGATGCACTGCAATAAATTGCAGCAAGCAGATTCATCTGGAAAATTTTTGTGAAAGGAAGAGGAATTAGTGAAAATAAAAAACCAATAATAGTAAAGAGCGGATAACCCGTAGGATGAGCAATACCAAGCGTAATCTGCACCGCTGCAAGCTCCCCGGAATCAATCTGAACTACCGATGGAGCCATTGTAAAAAGGTAAACAACAAACACGAAAAATGCAGTAAGCAGGTAATAATATCTCCTGCTGAAAGTAATTAGGTTAATCTTCATGGAAAATATCTGAATATAATTTAATGTTGCTTTTAATTACCCGGCTTAGTTCTCGCTTAATATCAACCGGCACCTTTTTGTTAAATAGTTTTGTTAAAATACCCGGTTTCAAAATATCCTTTGCCAGCTTGGATGTGTTCTTATTAAAAACTATTTGGTTAATTATTTCTAACTCCTTCAGGAATATAAAATTCTTTTTGATTGTCTGCTTTATCTTACCAGCTAATTTTAAATCTTCAACTTTATCAATTATGGACGGAATTGATTTACCACGGCATTTGGAAAGTAAAGAAGGGTTGCAAAGAATATAATAATGCAGAGCAAATTCAATATCTGCAATCCCGCCCCGGCTTTTTTTTATATCAATAATGTTTAAATGAGAAGAAGATGGCGGGCTGATCTTTTTTCTCATCTCAATTATTTCTTTCTTGATTTCGCTGCTATCTTTTTTCTTTACAGCGGTTGTCATCGCACGGTTAAAACTGTTAAGTAATTTTTTATTACCGGTTATAAAATTTGTTTTAATAAGCGATTGGAATTCCCAGGTTCTTGCTCTCG
>JAZGGS010000130.1:0-4440 GCA_036480595.1 Ignavibacteriaceae bacterium | reverse complement strand
TATTTTAATATTGGATATCATTATTATTATGAGAATAATTTTAAAAAGTCGTCTTATTATTTCAAAAAATCATTGAATCACTATTTATTTAATTTGCAAAATATTCGTTACTATGTATCTAGTAAATTTCTGAGTAGTATAATAGTATTTTTTAGGAAACATCATCTCTATAAAGTTTTTAATCCTATCCGAAGGTTAGATAAAGGCAACAAATATTTTAGGAATAAATTTTAATTGTGAAGCTTTTTTTAATTGGCAGATATAGTTCGTCAAAAATTCTTACCGGACCTGAGAAAGTAGCTTTAAATCTATTTTTAACTCTGCATAATAGAGGATTAGATCCCACATTTATTACATATTATTTCAAAGATTTTAACCATTCAACATTATTCTCTAGATTATGGGGCAAAGAGACGATAAGCGAGGAGCCGCTAATTATTCGCCTGGGTATAGTTAGAATTTTATGGTATATATTATCGAAAAGAGTTGACATAATTCATGTTGTAACTTTTGAAAGATTTTTAATCCCAATCATTTCAATAAAATTTTTGATAAAAATTAAACTGGTTTATACTCTTCATGGAATAGTGAGAGATGAAATAAATAATGCATACAATAAACCAAATAAATTTTCAAAATTTAAGGATAGATTTTTAGAAAGCATGCTTTTAAGAAACTCAGATTATATAGTATTTCTCTCAGAACAATCTAAAAAATTTGCTGAAAAATATTGCGACCTCAGTAATTCAAAATTTTGTATAATTCCAAATGGTGTCAGCCCGAACTTTTTTGTACAAAACGTATCCATTTCCCCGCAGAACAAATTGAAGATAGTATTTTATAATGGCATAGGAAATAATATTGACAGAGGGTTGGATGTTTTAGTTAATGTTCTGGATAAAAGCTCATTAAAAATTGATTTATTTATAATTGGAAAAATTAAAAAGATTGATACTAAAAATATATCTATACATTTAATAGAGCCAATGGATGAATCAGCATTAATTTTGTTTCTTAAGGATAAAAATATTTTCGTAAATTCTGTAACTCCTAGTACTTTCTCCTTAATGGCATTGGAAGCTATGGCGGCGGGATTGATAATAGTAATTTCTGATCGGACCGGGTTAAGTGAATATATTGAAAACGGAGTTAATGGATTTATATATAAAAGTGAGAATCTATTTGAATTAATCCAAATTCTAAATGATATACAATCTGGCTTAGTTGATTATGAATTTATAAGGAGAAACGTACAAAAGACTTGTTGTGAATTAAACTGGAATAGCATTGCCGGAAGATATGTTGAATTGTATAATAAGTTACTATCGTGAATATTAAAATACTCCACGTTATACCGCGTCTTTCATTTACAGGTGGAATTGAAAATTATGTAAGAACACTTTGTCTTCATTCATCCCCGGATGATTATGATATAACGATTTGTACATTCCTGGATAAATGCACAACTGAAATCATGGAAGAACTGTCAAATAAAGGGATAAATATTATTCAACTAAAAAAAAGCTGGTTCGAAAAAGTTGATAACCGTTTATTGCGGTTCTTCCTAAAGAATTCATTCTTTGCTTACTTTAATAAATTGTTATACCTAAAAAAAATATTAAATGATGAAAAATATAACCTGGTAATTGCTCATGGCGAAGATTCCGAATTGATTACCGCGTTCACTTCTTCAGTTGTTAAAAAAATAAATGTAATACATGGTGAGTCGTATTTTCCTGTTAATCCTTTTTACCGGTTTTTACTTTACTCATTTGCAAGGAAAAGATACGATTTTAC
This sequence comes from Ignavibacteriaceae bacterium, assembly GCA_036480595.1. Lineage (GTDB taxonomy): Bacteria > Bacteroidota > Ignavibacteria > Ignavibacteriales > Ignavibacteriaceae > JAZGGS01. Next base: position 2,643 of record JAZGGS010000130.1, on the reverse strand, counting down.
AATTGTTGTAAACGAGAGACTAACAATAATTCCTGAAAAATTAGGTGTGAAATATGCAATTGTTAAACCCGGGATAAATTTAGAGCGATTCAACTCAGCAAAGCATCAAATAGATCTGCAAGACGGATCAGTAAAAATTGGTTTCATAGGCAGAGTAGTTAAAGAGAAGGGTGTATTTGAATTACTGGAAGCTTACAAATTACTTAAGCAAAAATATAGAAATGTTCAACTTAAAATTGCCGGGGATGGAAAAGCATTAATTCCATTGCAAAGGAAAGTAAAAGAATTTGAGCTTACTAATGATATAAAATTTTATGGGGAAGTATTATCACCAGAGTTATTTTATAGAGAGATTGACATTTTAGTTTTACCATCGTTCACTGAGGGTTTACCTATTACAATTCTAGAAGCTTTGGCAAGCTGTGTTATAATAATTGCCAGTAATGTTGGAGGAATAACTGAAGTAATTAAAAATGAAGACAACGGTTTATTGCTTAAAAGTTGTAAACCGGAAGTTATTGCAAATGCTGTCGAAAATTTAATTATTAATCCGGTACTTTGTAAAGAGATAGTGAATAATGCAAATGAAACCGTAAAAGAATATTCTGATAAGAAGTTAAATAAGGAGTTCTACTCAACCATTAGTATCCTTAGTAAAAATTAAAATATCATCTTGCCAATAAACATACTACATATTACTCCTGATTTTGATTTAACATCAGGAGTTACCAGACATCTCCTGGATTTATTAAAAATCTTTAATAATGATAAAGAGTATAGTATTCATTTAATAACCAACAGGGGAGATGCTATTGATCTTCTGAAAAACTATAACATTAAACTCAACATCATTCCTTTTAGTAAAGGTAGAAAGGGAATCTTCGGTTTCTTAAAATTTAAGAACCAGATAGAAGATTATTGTGTAGCGAACAACATTAAAATTATCCATACTCATCATCGTTATCCGGAACTTGCAGCTTATTATGTGTCAAATAAACAAGAAGTAAAAACTATTACAACTGCTCACAGCATAGTTAAAGGATATAAAAGGATGAGTTTCAGATCGGATAAAGTAATTGCAGTAAGTAATACGGTAAAAGATCATATCATCAACCACTTTTCAATTTCACCTGAAAGAGTAGAAATAATTTATAACCCGGTTATTTTCCCTCTTTTATCATACAATAAAAAACAGCTAAAAGAAAAATTACAAATCCCGGAAAATAAATTTGTTTTACTTTTTGTTGGAAGGATATCAAAAGAAAAGGGAACAGAAATCCTATTAGACGCATTATGGAGTTTGAAATCTGAATTGGAAAATCTTCTGTTAATAATTGTTGGTACGATAGAAGAAAATAATCTCTTTAATAATTATTCTTTTGATGAAAATCATTTAAAATATTTTCCTCCAACAGAAAACATTTCGCAGTATTATGAACTTTCAGATATAGTTGTATTACCTTCCAGGATTGATTCTTTCCCTTATGTTATGCTTGAAGCCGGTTGGTTTAAAAAACCGTTTGTTGGCTCAAAAACCGGGGGAATAGCCGAATTTATTGAGGATGGTGTGAATGGATTTTTATGTGAACCGGGCAATGCTGCAGAATTTACAAAAAAAATTAGATTTGTAATTGATAATAAAGAGAAAGCAGGATTAGCTGCTGAAAATTTATATGAAAAAGTAAAACTGCACTGTAACAGTGAAAAATATTTTGAAAAATTAATCCGGATTTATAATAACTTGTTGAACGATAAATGATATTTGATAAGATCCTAAAAACTCAAGACCATGTTTTAAAACTAGTGGATAAGAATCTTAAAGATAATTCGATCATACTATTATCGTATTTAAACCAGCACTGCTATAATATCTATTCATCCAATAATGAATATAAAGAATTAATGGATTCCCACTTTAATGTTTATATAGATGGAATAGGAATATACTTTACACTGAAATTACTTAAATTTAATAATATTGAGCGGTTTAATGGTACAGACTTAATTGAAAAAATATTTGAGCTTTATTCTGAAAAAAAGATAAAACTATACTTACTTGGCGGAACATTTTCTCAAAAATTTATTCATAAAAAATGCAATGAAAAAGAAGTAATATTATCAGGATATCATAACGGCTTTTTTAAGGAAGAAGATTTGCCCTCATTGGTAGAAGATATTACAAGCTCTGGTGCCGAAGTTTTGGTTATTGGTATGGGAGTACCCAAACAAGAAGTGATTGCAAAGAAAATTTCTAAATTAACTAATCTTCAAATTATTCATTGTGTTGGAGGTTTTTTTGAGTTTTATTTTGGAAAGAGAAGGAGAGTGCCGAAATTATTGCGAACTTTAGGAGTTGAATGGGTTACCCGCTTACTACAAGAACCAAAACGCCTCTGGATAAGATACCTGGTAGGTATTCCGGTTTTTACATTTAGAATTATCAAGATGAAATTTAACAAGTAAAATTGTATAATAAATTTTGGTTTGGTTATTACCGGATATTACCTTTTTAATTATAGCAATATCAATTAGTTTTAAAACAATACAAACAGTCTTAAAAAAATAAAATTGAATTTTAATATAAATATGCGCATTATAATTGATCGGTTTATTCTTATCGGAATGTTGTTAACAGCTCTTTTC
>JAZGGS010000129.1:0-3191 GCA_036480595.1 Ignavibacteriaceae bacterium | reverse complement strand
CAATAGGCCAACCATTGCAGTAACAATACCACTTTCCTGAATAAATTTTATCTGTGTCTCAAAAATAGAAAGGGGATCATTATCAAATCCAACAATGAAGCCTCCTTGAACCTGTAAACCGCATTTCTGTATCTTTTGAATACAATATATCAGATCACGATTCTTATTATGGTATTTGTTGCATTCCGTTAAGCTGTTTTCATCCGGAGTTTCAATTCCAATAAAGACATTATTAAAACCTGCTTTTGCCATAAGTTTCATGAGTTCTTCATCATCTGAAAGTTCAATAGAAGCTTGTATGCTAAAATAGAAAGGGAACTTGTTCTTTTCCATCCATTCTGTAATAGCTGGTAAGATCTCTTTTTTTAACTTTCGTTTGTTTCCAATAAAATTATCATCCACAATAAATACTGCATTTCTCCAACCATTCTGATACAGACATTTTAATTCTTTTATAATTTGATTTTTAGTCTTCGTTCGAACTTTTCGACCATTTAGTAAAGTAATATCACAAAAATCACAATTATAAGGACAGCCTCTTGAATACTGAATATTCATTGTGGCATATTCTTTAAAATTAATTAAGTCCCATTGAGGAAGTGGAGTATTATGAATATCTGGCCATTGGCCAGATATATCATATATGTGTTTTGGGCATCCGTTCTTTAGATCTTCTAAAAAAGAAGGTAAAGTAATTTCAGCTTCATTAAGAACCAAATGTTCTACATCGCTAAAATCTTCATGCCTTGTAGAGAATAGGGGACCTCCGGCAACTATCTTTATATCTAATACCTTACATCTGTTAATAACCTTTCTCACAGATATTTCTTGAACATACATAGCGCTAATGAAAACGAAATCAGCCCATTGGATATCTCTATCTCTCAAAGGATTAACATTCATATCAATTAGTTTTCTTTCCCATTTCTCAGGAAGCATTGCCGCCACTGTTAATAATCCAAGTGGTGGTGAGCTTGCTTTTTTATAGATAAATTTCAAAGCATATTTAAGACTCCAAAAAGTATCCGGATACTCTGGGTACACTAATAATATTTTATAATTTGAATTCATGTATTAGGGAGCAGAATAAAAAATAAGAAAGGAAATGATTGAAAAGGATAATACGAATTTACACCTTTTTACCAAATTGTATGTCTTAAATCCAACTCGGAGTAATGGGTGTTAATTTAAAAGATTATTTGATCAATTTTATAACTTAATAAATCTAAAATCAACAGAGCGAAAAGTAAGAAATTCCGCCACATTTTATAATTATTCAAATAAGTCTATTTTTCCCCAAACAATCCTCCCCCAAATAAATAAAAAGTAGAACCTCCCCTGACTTATGATGTAAAAAAACGGACGTTTTTTCGGTAAGTGTCCGATAGTGTACTGTTTGATTTTCAGGGAAGGTTACAAATACGGGCTACAATTATGCCTAATGGTCAAATGTATATGAAGCGTGTGAAGGGTAGACGTAATTTTCATAAGCAGTGATTTTTCTTTCAGATGTGATCATTAGATTACTTATTATACCATCTTCCGGAACGTCTCAGAATCACTATGTTAGCGAAAGTTACTATTCCCATTTAACTTCTTTTGAGAATGTTGGCGTATCTTTTTCGTTCTCATAATATTCGATTGTTCCAGTTCCAGGACCTCCTAAATATAATCGCATCGTCATTAATGCATTTTGCCGCTGTGAATTTACAGTGAATCCATTGGGATAATCATTTATTAGCTCCCATCCATGAGTGGGTCCGCCAAGTGAATAATTACTATTAGAATTGTCGGATATAAACTTTATTGTAAGTGTAGCATTTAATGGGGTTATTGCAGCAAACGAGTAATTCTTCCCTGCCTGAAATATAGTATCATCTAGGGCTAAAAAATTTGGCAGTATCGACCCAGGAGCCATAACAGGTTCAGGTTGTGCCCTTTCAGGATAATAAAAGCTCGTGTATATCTGAGAATTATGTTTTTCCTGAAATTTTGCAATATACTTTTCAAAATTTGGGATGGTTAATGGTTGAGCTAATTCTGCTAATCTTGATTCAATATCGTTTCGTATGTCGATAAGGTTTAACTGCGAAATATTATATAACAATGTGTCAATTAAGCTTTGGCCGTTGATTTGACCATCATCTTTAAAGTCAGAACTTAGTCCAGTAAGAAGTTGTGTCAATTCTGCAACTAACATAGGCCGTTCATTCCAGCTCATAGTATACCGTTGTAAAATGACAGAAAATGCTAACAAGACAGCATTATAATCCTCATTTTGAGATATGTCCAGGTCAACAAAATCCTTATCAAACGATTCTGTGATCCCAAGAAAATCTAACATCTCGGATTTTGCTTGATCATTTGCTTCCGGGAATGTCAGGCCATTAGAAACTAAGCTCTCAATTCTTGCTTTAATCAGGTGGGTTAGAATATTAATATTGATTGTTTCTTTATCTGTCAAATCGGTTAAAGCTTGCAGAGCAATAGGAGCAGAAGACAGCTCACCATATATTTCACTGAAATAGAATCCATTCGCGGTCAGCAAGGCTAAGTCTGAATTTAACTCGATATTATTTAAATCAAAGCTGCCATCATCCAATGAGATGGTGGTTGAAAATGATTTACCAGTTTGTCCGAGATTTGTATTGAGTTCATTCAAGTTTATGGTGGTTCCGGTTATGAATGGACCTTTTTGAGCTTTACCCGAAAATGAGTAATACATCACCCCATTTTCATTGTCTTTTTGGCAAGCAGTTATTATTCCAAATAGGAGTACTGCTAGGAAAATCTTGGCTTTCATATTTTTAAGAGTCTGGTTGTTTAATATCACAATATAATTTTCGTTAATGGTTCAGTATATATGAAGCGTGTGAAAATTATACGTGATTTTCATAAGTAGTGATACATCTTCCGGTCGTTATCATGAATAAACTATTTAACCACCTACCGAAACGTTTCAAATTCACTATATTAGCACCTGTATTATTTAATTAATAATTTGCCGTTCAATATTATTTCATCATTCGATCTACATTGATACAGGTATACACCAGGACTTAAATCCTCAACCATTACTGTGACCTTGGACTGATTAAGGCATATTGTTTTCACCAATTTCCCTTCCGCGCTTAAAATCTTTAATGTTGAGCCTATGTATTCTGGGTGATTGACTGAAATTGTAATCTCAT